>JAPLCX010000062.1 GCA_026392035.1 Candidatus Auribacterota bacterium
TTTAACAAATGGTGAAACAAAGGAGGCTCTTTTTGTGTCCGCATCCTGCAAAAAAGTTGAAGGTTGCATGTCGCTCATTCTTGTAGGCATTCAACAAGTTACGAAATCATCAACTCGATACTCGCCGATTTCGGGTTAAACGTGTCACTCCTGCGAAACTTGTCCTCGATAAATTTGTCCTCGCGAAAGCGGGGATCGGGGAGCAGGAGTCCGGATTTTAAGCTGGATTCCTCCCGCTTAGCGGGACGGGAATGGCCGGTGGTACATACCCTGTGATAGCTGAGGGGTTATGGTGGGATTGGTTTTCCCATGGACGATCTAAGATTGATCGGCAGATATCTTATTATGGCTGGAGTCCTGCTCTGCATTATGGGTGGACTATTTCTCCTGAGTGAGAAAGTAACATGGCTCGGGCATTTGCCCGGAGATATCCATGTCGAACGTAAAAACTTCCGCTTCTATTTCCCTCTCGGCACCTGTATCGCATTGAGCGTGATTCTCTCAATCCTTCTCTGGCTCATCAGGCGCAGGTAGCGCGGTGGCGCGCGTACGTATGGCCCGTCTCAAAACATCCGATTTCCACTACGATCTTCCGCGGGCTTTCATCGCTCAGGAACCGCCGCCGACCCGGGGGGCTTCCCGCCTGCTTGTGCACCATCTAGTGACGGGGCGCGTCGAGCACAGGAGATTCAGTGAATTCGGGGAATATCTGCGTGAGCGCTCGCTTCTCATACTCAACGACACGAAGGTGATCCCGGCGAGGCTCTATGGCAGGAAGGCGGGCACGGGCGGGCAGGTAGAGGTGTTCCTCCTGCGTGAGCGGGAAGGGGGGGAATGGGAGTGCCTCCTCAAACCGGGCGTGCGGCTGAGGAGGGGCGCGGAGATCGCGTTCGAGGGCAGCCGGATGACCGCCCGGGTGGCCGGAAGAAAGACCTCGGGCGTCTGGTCCGTCCATTTTGAGGGTGGCCTGAGCGTTATGGACGAGATTGAGAAGATCGGTCATGTGCCGTTACCCCCGTATATCAAGAGGGCAAATCCCAAATCCCCCCCCTACGCCAAGTCTGCGGGGGGCAGGCAAATCCCAGATCCCAACATACATGAGATGCCCGACGGGGAGAGGCAACGGATCCCGGATCCAAGGGACAGGGAAGACCGTGAGAGATACCAGACGGTGTACGCGCGGCAACGGGGCGCGGTCGCCGCTCCGACCGCGGGGCTTCATTTCTCCACGGAACTCCTGGAGCGGCTCGCGTCACGGGGAATCGAAACGGCGACGCTCACCCTCCACGTCGGCCTGGGCACCTTCAGGCCGGTGAGCGAGGAGTACGTCGCGGACCACAGGATGCACCCCGAGTGGTACGAGATCGGGGAGGGGGCCGCGGAAAGGATCAACCGGGCCCGCGGCGAGGGGAGGCAGATCGTTGTCGTGGGGACGACCGCGGCCCGCGCGCTCGAGGCCGCCGCCGACGAAGGCGGTGTTGTAAGGGCGGGCGCGGCGTGGACGGAGATATTCATCTATCCCCCCTACCGGTTCAGGGTCGTGGAGAACCTGCTCACCAACTTTCACCTCCCCGGCTCGACGCTCCTGATGCTGGTCGCCGCGCTCGCGGGCAGGGAAAGGGTGCTCGAACTGTACGAGATCGCCAAGAGAGAGGGGTACAGGTTTTATAGTTACGGAGATGCCATGTTAATTTTAAATCCAAAATCAAGAATCCCAAATCCCAAAAGATGAGAAAAATATATTGCGGAGCCTTGCCGGCTTTATGTATCGCCATGGGCGTCTCCCTTGGTGTGTGCCGCGGCGCGGAGCCGGCCGCCACGCCCGCCCCCGCGAAGCCGCTCGCCGTGTACTTCCTCGAGGTCGGGCACGGCGACGCCACCATCATCACCACGCCGGGGGGGAAGTGCGTGCTCATCGACGCCGCGGGAGGCCGCAAGGGGGGCGCGGCGGTCCTCTCGTTCCTGGAGAAAAAGGGAATCCGGCGGATAGACACGGTCGTGATGTCCCACGCGGATGGCGACCATATCGGGGGGATGCCCGCCGTTCTCGAGAGCCCGCTCGAAGTGGGAGAGTTTCTCGATCCCGGCTATCCTCACACGACCGGGCTCTACCAGCGGGTCCTGAAGTCCGTCAAGAGCCGTGCGGGGACACGGTACCGCACCCCGAAGGCGGGGGATATTCTCGATTGGGGAAAGGAGCTCACCGTCAGGGTCCTGAGCCCGTCGGGGAAACCGCGCAGCACGAACGACAGCTCGGTCGTCATCCAGCTCCGTTACGGGAAGGTCGCCTTCCTCTTCACCGGGGACGTCGGGAGCGGCGTGGAGAAGCAGATGGTCAGGAGGAACGGGAAGGGATTGAGGTCGCAGATACTAAAGGTAGGGCACCACGGGTCGAAGTCGTCCTCCTCGGAGCCGTTCCTCCTGTCCGTGAAGCCGGAGGCCGCTATCGTGAGCACCGGGAGCACCGACCCTGATGGCCCGTACATTGAGACGATCGACAGGCTGCGCGAGGCGGGGGCGAAGGTGTACCAGACCGGCCTGTACGGGATGATCACGGTGATATCGGACGGGAAGGGCTACCGGGTCCTCACGGAGCGTGCCTCCGGGCAGGCCGCGCCGGAGATCCGGGAGACGCCGGTGTGCACGGCGCCGGTCATCACGCCGCGGGAGATGCCCGCCGCAACAGGCGCTGGTGTGCTATGATCCCTATTGGGATTTGGGATTTGGGGTTTGGGATTTCATAGATGGAATTCTCCGTTCTCCACAAAGACGCCGCCACCCAGGCACGCGTCGGGCGGCTCACGACCCCTCACGGCGCTGTGGACACGCCCGTCTTCATGCCCGTGGGGACGCAGGGTACGGTGAAGACGATGAGTCCCGAGGAGCTTCAGGAGATCGGCATCGCCATCATCCTCGGCAATACGTATCACCTCGCCATGCGTCCCGGCGTGGACGTGATCACGCGGGCGGGAGGGCTGCACCGGTTCATGCACTGGGGAGGCGCGCTCCTCACCGACAGCGGCGGCTACCAGGTCTTCAGCCTCGCGAACCTCCGTGAGATCAGCGATGAGGGGGTCTCCTTCCGCTCCCACGTCGACGGCCAGACGCACTTCCTCAGCCCGGAGCGCGCGGTCAAGATCCAGGAGGCGCTGGGCTCGGATATCATGATGGTCCTGGACGAGTGCGCTCCCTACCCGTGCGAATATGATTATGCTTGCAATTCGATGGAGCGGAGCCTACAATGGGCGCTCCGCTGCAAAAATGCGCGACGCCCGGATGGGGCCGCCCTTTTCGGCATCGTCCAGGGCGGCACGTATGCTCAGTTGCGGAGCCGTTCCGTTCAGGAGCTCCTGCGGATCGGTTTCGACGGCTATGCCATTGGCGGCCTCAGCGTCGGCGAGCCGCGGATGGTCATGCTGGAGAATGTGGAGCGCTGCACCTCGTTGCTGCCGGAGCGTCAGCCCCGCTATCTCATGGGCTGCGGCACGCCTGTCGAGATCCTGGAAGCGGTTGCCCGCGGCGTGGATATGTTCGACTGCGTCATGCCCACGAGGAACGGCCGTAACGGCACGGCGTTCACGCGCTCAGGCAAGCTCCCCGTCAAGAATGGCGCTTACCGCGATGATATGAGGCCGCTGGAGGAGGGGTGCGGTTGTGTGGCATGCCGCAATTATTCACGGGCCTATCTCAGGCACCTCTTCAACGCGGGCGAGGTGCTGGGGCTGAGGCTGGTGACCTATCACAATCTCTATTTTTATCACCGGCTCATGGCGGACATCCGACAGGCGATCGCCGCGGGAGCGTTCGAGCAGTTCAGTCGGGAGTGCGCTGAACGGTATGAACGTGGAAAGAAATGAAGGGGGATTGCGCGTATGAGTCCATTGATGAGTGGCGTGGGGCATGTGGCAGGCCTGCTCGGGATGGCGCCGCCGCCCGGCGGAGCGGGGGGGCAGCAGCCCGGGCTGATGCAGTTTCTCCCGATGATCGTGATGCTCGTGGCGATTTTCTATCTGCTCGTGTTTCGCCCGCAGCAGAAGAAGCAGAAGGAGCAAAAGGACATGATCGCCTCGATCAAGAAGGGAGACGCGGTCATCACGTCAGGGGGCATCCACGGCGTGGTGGCCGGCCTGAAGGAGGACGTGGTGGTGGTGAAGGTGGCGGACAACGTGAAGATAGAGGTTTCCAAGGGGTCGATTTCGGTGGTGACCAGAAAAGGGGGCGAGACGCCTGACGCTGCTGACGCTTCGCGAAGTAACGAGTAATCCGGCGGTCAATAACTACCTGGAGAAAACCGACCGCTGCATGGTGTCCATGGGGTACACGGAGCACGGCGCGCGGCATGCGCGCATGGTCGCTGATGCCGCCCGGGCGATCCTTCTCAAGCTGGGACGCGACAGGCGGCAGGCCGAGCTCGCCGCGATCGCGGGCTACCTGCACGACCTCGGCAATCTCGTCAACAGGGAGAACCACGCCCTCACCGGCAGCGCGATCGCGCGCAACCTTCTCGAGGATATGGGGATGCCCCACGGAGAGGTCGCGGATATCATGGCCGCGATAGGGCATCACCAGGAGGAGAACGGAGAGCCGATGAGCGATGTGTCGGCGGCCCTCATCCTCGCGGACAAGATCGACGTGCACCGGGGCCGCGTGCGCAAACGAAATAAGATGGATTTTGACAAACACGACCGCGTCAACTATTCCGCGGAGCGGTCGGTGGTGAGGGTGAGCAGGAAGAAACGGACCATACGCTACGAGCTGAAGATAGACACGAAACTCTCCCAGGTGATGGAGTATTTTGAGATTTTCATGTCGAGGATGGTCATCGCGCGCAGGGCGGCGGCGTTCCTCGGGTGCGCGCTCGAGCTCGTCATCAACGGCGCCAAGATGCTATGAGCAGTGATAAGAATTAAGCACTAACGATTAAGCGATAAAAAATTATCCGAATATGCCACAATGATGGGCTTACTGCTTAATCCTTAATTTTGAGTTTCTCAAGGAGGATAAATGAACAAGAATCTTCGTTGGAGAACATTCATCATTTTCTGCGTCCTGGTGGTCTGCATGTACTACATATACCCCACCGTACGCTGGGCCGCGCTGTCGCCGGCAATGAAAGAGCAGCTCGATCAGGAGTGGGCGCGGAGGGACGCGGAGATGAGCGGGGAGGCGCTCCCCGCGAGGATATCCTACTCGCTCGAAAAATGGCTCCGCGGGGATCCGCGCAGGGTGCTCAATCTCGGCCTTGACCTGAAGGGCGGCATGCATGTCGTGCTCCAGGTCGACACGAAGGACATGCCCGAAGATGCGAGAAAAGACGCGGTCCCGCGAGCGGTTGAAATCATCAGGAACCGGGTGGACGAGTTCGGCGTCGCCGAGCCCTCGATATTCCCCGAGGGGCGCGACCGCATCGTCGTGCAGTTGCCGGGGGTGGATGACCCGCAGCGGGCGGTGGCGCTGATCGGGAAAACCGCGCTCCTCGAATTCAAGCTCGTCGCTGAGGACACCCTCGCCAGAACGGTGCTCGAGCGCATCAATGCGAAGAGGCCGATCCTCGCCCAGCTCAACGAGGATGAGGGGCGCACGCACGATGGGGTCGCGTACAGCTACTGGATCATCCCCGAGAAGAAGATCAAGATCGCGGAGGCGATTCTCGATTCGCAGGAGGCCAAAGACCTCATCCCGAAAGGTTATGAATTCATGCTCGGCCGCACGCTCCCTGACCGCAGGACAAAGGAGGTCGGGAAGGGGCTCTACCTGCTCAAGAAGGACACGGTGATCAAGGGGATTTCGCTCCGGAATGCCATGCTCGGCCGCGCGGGAATGTTCCAGCAACCCGTGGTGAATATGGACTTCGAACGCGAGGGGATGCGGAAGCTGAGGATCGTGTCGGGAGAGGCGGAGAAGCGGTACAAGGATCCGAAGAACCCCGTGGTGAGCCGGCTCGCGGTCGTGCTCGATGACGTGGTCTACTCGGCCCCGCTGATGATGGTCAAGTTGGACTCCAGCCCCTATATCGAGGGGAGCTTCAGCATTGAGGAGGCGAATGATCTCGCGATCGTCCTGCGGGCGGGCGCCCTCCCCGCTCCAGTGAAGGTGGCTGAGAACAGGGTCGTGGGCCCGAGCCTCGGACGCGATTCCATCATTTCCGGAGTGAAAGCGGCGCTCCTCGGCCTCTCACTCGTGCTCCTGTTCATGGCGATGTATTATCTCCGCGCGGGCATTGTTGCCGATTTCGCGCTCATGATCAACGCGTTCATCATCATTGCCGCGCTCGCCCTGTTTCGCGCCACGCTCACCCTCCCCGGCATCGCCGGTATCATCCTCACGCTGGGCATGGCGGTGGACGCAAACGTCCTCATATTCGAGCGGATACGCGAGGAGACGGCGCTGGGGCGCAACATACGCGCCGCAATCGCGAACGGCTACACCAAGGCGTTCGTGACGATTCTCGACTCCAACCTCACCACGCTCATCGCGGGGCTCATCCTCTACTGGATCGGGACGGGGCCCGTGCGGGGATTCGCGGTGACCCTCAGCATCGGTATCATCACCAGCATGTGGACGGCGCTCTTCGTCACGCGCGTCATATTCGACAGCATGTCCATGAGGAAGTCTTTCACGAGGCTCAGGATGCTCCAGTTCATCAAGGTGACGAATATAGATTTTATCGGCAAGCTGTGGTACGCGATCGGAATCTCCATCCTCATCATCGCGCTCGGCGTCTTCAGCTTCTTACATAAAGGCTGGAAGAATAATTTTGGCGTCGATTTCAGCGGGGGCGCCCTCCAGCAATTCAGCTTCCAGAAGCCCATGAATGTGGCCACGGTTCGCGAAACACTGAGTGAAATCGGTCTCCAGGAGTCAATGATCCAGCACATGGAAGGCGGCAGGGAGATCATCATCAAAACGGCGCAGGATGAGAGTAAGCAGATGCGGGCACTTTTTGCGAAGCGGTTCCCCGGCAACCCCGCCCAGCTCCTCAGAACCGAAATGGTCGGGCCCGTCGTCGGCAGGGCGCTCCGGCAGCAGGCGCTCCTCGGGCTCATCTTCTCATTCCTCGCCATCATCGTCTACGTCTGGTGGCGGTTCAGGAAACCGCAGTACGGCATCGCCGGCGTGCTCGCCCTCGTCCACGACGTGCTCATCACGGCGGGACTCTGCGCGCTCACCAACAGGCCGATCGACCTCGGGATCATCGCGGCGCTGCTCACCATCGTTGGTTTCTCGATCAACGACACCATCGTCATTTTCGACCGCATCCGCGAAGACTTGAAGCTGATGAAAAAGGCGAGCTTGAAAGAAATCATCAACCTCGCCATCAACCAGACGCTCTCCCGGACCCTGATCACCTCGTTCACCGCGATACTGACCGTCGCCTGCATCTTCATCTGGGGGGGGAGCGTGATCCACGACTTCGCCTTCGCGCTCATCGTCGGAATGATCTCCGGCGTATACTCGACTGTCTACATCGCCGCGCCCATCCTGATCCTCTGGCCGGGGCCACGGCAACAGGCAGCCGTCGGGCGCTAGAATTCAGATCGGTGCGTGTGCGCAATGCGCCGCGGGATGCAGACCTATACATCAGTGCTCGTGCTGAGCCTGGGGGGGCTTGGAGATTTCCTCACGCGCTGGCCTCTGTGGCAATCGCTCAGGAAGACTTTTCCTCACGCGACACTATCCTACCTTGGTTACCCCGCCCACGGCGCCTTGCTCTTCTCAGCGGGGCTGTGCGACGAGATTCTCAATTTCAATGGGGCGCGCTGGTCGCGGCCGGATAAAAATCCAAAATCCTCCCTCGACCCCGAACGGGGTTTCAGGACGAGGACCCCGGAGGGGCAAATCCCAAATCCCAAATATGAGCTAGTGATTTCTATTTTGGGAACGCGCGGGAGGGAGTGGGTGGAGCAGTTGATGGGGGATTGGATAGAACATTTGGTGGAAATCGAACCCTTCCCGGAAGAGGGGGCTGGAGTATCGGTGAGCGGATATGTCATGGCCCAGGCGCTGTCCATGGGATTCACCGACCCCAGGGCCGTCCAGGTCAACGTCCCGGCGCAGGTTCGCGTGTGGGCAGAAGGCTTCTGGCATGCCCGCGGGTTGACCGGGAAAAGGGTAATCGCGGTTCATCCCGGAAGTGGTGGTCAGTCGAAGAACTGGCCAAATGATAGATTTGTCGAACTCGCCGCACGATTGATAATAACCGGAACAGCGGTCATCATTTTTGAGGGCGAGGCGGAGAAAGATCATCCGCGCTCCGGGGACGGCCCGAGCTGGCCAGAGGGAGTGTTGCTTGTCAGCAATTATAAATTGGTCAACGTGGCCGCGCTTCTCGCGCGGTGCGATTGGTACATCGGCAACGATTCAGGAATATCACATCTCGCTGCCCTCCAAGGGGTACCGTCAACGGTAATTTTCGGCCCCACTGACCCGGCCCTGTGGGTGCCGGGGAGGGGAAACGTGACCGTGGCAAGACGACCTGTCCCATGCGCTCCCTGCGCGGGAAAGCAGAGGGATCAGTGCGCGGAGAGAAGGTGCCTGACGGAGATAGGTGTCGATGAGATTTTTAGGACAATTGCACTGACATGAACCGATGCATGCGGTGGACGATTGCGGGATTCTACCTCTCATCGCTTCCTTTCATGCGTCGCGCGTGGGAACTGACGGGAGCGAAGAGCCCGTTCCTCGCGCACGCGATACCGCTCGCATCCGGCGTGGCGCTCCTCCTCGCCCTCCTGTGGCGCCTCGTCCTGATTAAAAGGGAAGCGAGAATATTTGTATGGCTCTCCCTTGCCGCTGTGTGCGTGGTGTACGCGCTCATGTTCCGCGCTCTCCCGCAGCAGATAGAACGGGTGCACCTGTCTCAGTACGCCCTCTTGAGCGTGCTCGTGTTCTGGGCGATGGGAGACGGGTGCGGGGGATATGCGCTCTCCATCTGGGCGGCAATAGTCACCGTTGAACTGGGGCTCGCCGATGAGTGTCTCCAGGGGCTCATGCCCTCGCGGATATACGATCTCAACGATGTGGCGCTCAACGCAAAGGCGGCGCTGATAGGTCAGGCAGTTATTGCGTTCGTGCTCCGCCCATGGGAGAGGGGCGGGCGCAATCTGAAGCCGGTGGATGCGCGCCCGGCGTGGCCCGGCGCCTTGTGGTTATGGTGTGCATGGGCGTGCGTCATCCTGCTCGCCGCGTTCAATGTCTATACACTGGAGCTCGGCACCCCGACGATAACTCAAGACGTGCACAGGGGAGACGGGGCCTTCGCGCACAGGGATGGATTCCTCTATTTCGGCCTGCGAGCCATCCTGCTCAACGCGGCAGTGCTCGCCGCGGCGACGGTGACTGTCGTGTCGACCCGGAGGCGCCCCGGCGAACGCGCACGGTCATTGCGGACCGCCGTCACGTGCGGCCTTCTGTCTCCACTGGTGCTCCTGGCGGGCAGGCTGCTCAATGTGCATTTTAGGTGAGGGATGTACATTCTTCTCCGTGCTCTCCGTGGTGAAAATTATTTTCAGCTCGATGCAGCTGAAGCTTTCAACCCGCGAGGCTTTTTCGCTTGCTTTTTATCCACGGTGCTGATAGCTTAATGACTCATTCGGAGGAGGCTCAATTTTGCTCACCCAAAAATCCCCGTTGATTATGGTTGCAACTCTTGCCGCACTGCTCACTATAGACTGCGGTCACGCCCAAATGCCTATTCCTTCGGCTGCGGCCTCTGCGCCCGTGAGCGGGCAGCCCACCGCTCGTCCGGGCGTGCAATCTGCCGCCCCTGCGGTTCGAATTGACCTTGAGCGGTTCACGGTGAACGGGGTGGGGCTGACGTCAACCTCTGATGAGGTGCGCAGCGCCCTCGGCCCGCCCCAGGAGGAACAGAAGGTCTCTGCCTCCGAAGAGCTGAAGCAGCAGCTGGACGAGGCGCGGGGGGACGAGGTCCCCCTTGAGAAGCGGGCCCCGGAACAGCACTTCACCAGGATCGTCTATGCCTATTTTGACAGAGGGATCAGAATCTCCTTTGATGAAGAAGACATGAAGATATACACCATAGAGATTTTTACTTTGGCGACGCCTCCCTACGAGATGTGCATGGGCGCGTTCACCGCGGCGATTCCACTCGAGGTGAGGGAGAGCCGGTTGCTGAGGCCGCTCGCGAAGCAGATCTATAAAGACCATAAGGATATGCTCTATCTAAAAAAGGACGATCACGAGCCGCTCCGTGAAACCGCGGTCCTCACGTTCAGCGTGGAGGGGTGGCTCACCCATATCACCTTCAAGTGGGAGGAGAACTACGACATAGATCTCGACGAGTGCTGCGTCGCGGACGTGTGCCTCGGCGATCCGGCGAAGAAGGCGCTGGATCGGTTCGGCCCGCCGGACCTCTACGGAAGCCGCGGCAACCAACAGGCGGCGGAATGGCAGCGGGAGGGTTTGAAGATCAGTGCGCGGAGGGACAGTAAGGCCATCTTCAGCATCTCCGTCTTTCAGTCGATGTTTGACGGGGGGTTTGTCCAGCCGCTGCTGCTCACGCAGAGGAAGAGCGCATTCCATGACTATCTCAAGGGTCGAATTTACCAGGAGGCGAGCCAGAAAATATGTGCGTACGCGAAGGACGAGCCTCGGAGCATTGAGAAGGTTATCCTGAATTTTGATGAGGATGATCGCTTGGAATCCCTCGTGTTCGTGCCGCTTGAAAACGTGGAGGTTGATCTCACTGCCATGACGGCGGCGGGTGTGAAGGTGGGGGATCCGGCGGGCGAGGTGCGGCGGCTGCTGGGTCGCTTCAGCAGGTGGCGCGATCTCGGAAACAGCATTGTCGCCGGCTACCCCAGGTACGGGATGCGCGTGTTTCTGAAGAAGAGCGGGGGAGGGGGGAGCGGGCAGAAAAGCGCTCGCAAATCAGCCCCGCGATGGTCGGAATTGGGCAACGTCAGCAAAATCGAGGTGGGGCTCAGAGATCAGAGGGCACTGTACTCAGTCCCCCTGTCGTTCGCTGATACGATGAAGACCTATGAGAAGGAAGCGAACAAACAGATATTCCGACGCAAGGGAAACACCCTCTACCTGAGCCGTGACGGCCGCACGCCGAATCCCGGCGTCGCGACGATGGTGACGTTTGAGAAGTTGGGCTGGCCGTACTCGGTCACGTTCAGAGAGTTCAGCGATATCGTGGTGGATCTGAGGGCGTTCACCGTCGCGGGCATCGGGCTCGGGACGCACGCCGACGGGGTGTTCAGGGTGCTCGGCAAGCCGGAGAGATCGCGCGCGATCGAGAGGGATAATCTCGCGATCCTATCGTACATCGAGAAGGGGATTACGGTGGTGATCGACCGTTTGAATCGCAGCGTGTGCAAGATCAACATCGATCTGGAGGTGTTTGAGGGTTCTTTCGCGCAGGAGCTGACGCTGGATTCGGATGCGGACGACTATGAGAAGGTGGTCCATCCGTTGATCTACAAGCAGGATGAGAAGACATTCTGGCTGAGCCCCGACGGGAAGGAGCCCACGTGGGAAGAAGGGGTGATTTACTTCAGTCTCACGGGGGATGTGAAAAAGATTTCATTCCTGACCCTCGGGGTGAAGAGGGAAGGGATTCTTCTTGACATAACGAAGGAACTTGAATAAAAAGGTGTATATCATAGTTGCGAACAGTGTGCGCATTGCGGGAAGTCCATGTGGACTCAGCACAGGCACGGTGAAGTAGAATCATATCGGAGCATTACCCACAACTGAAAAGGGAGGTCCGTCATGGTCGATGGCTACTGCGTCAAGTGTAAAGGCAAGAAGGAGATGGTTGATCCTCAAGAGATCACCATGAAAAATCGCAAGAAGGCGATCAAGGGGAAATGCCCGGATTGCGGCACCGGTATGTTCAAGATCACGGGGAAGGCCTGACGCGCTTTTCTTGCGCCGCGCAGTCACGCCGACTGCGCCACAGTGGGATTGAGATGGAACAAGCAGGGTGAACGCTCATTCTGCTTGTTTCCATCTCTAGCGTTATACGTTAAACTTTCAACCTTGTGTTGTTTCTAAGAGGCTCGTATGGGAGAAGAGCTGGCGTTTGCAATCATCAATCCGTATACGATCCGAAAATCGCGCACGGGGGGGATCATTGGCAGGCTCCTCTCCCGCAGCGACGTGGAGCTGGTCGCCGCGAGGATGTACGCGCCGTCGAACGAACTGGTGAATGATTACCTCGAGACCATCCGCGTTGACAAATCCGAGCCGAACTGGCAGGTCAGGGAGCTCATCAAACAGTATATTCAAGAGAACTACGCCCCCTCGCGCGACGGCCACAGGCGGCGGGTCATGTTTCTCCTTTTCCGCGGGGAAGACGCGATACACCAGCTCACCGAGCATGTGGTGGGGCATATCACGCGCGCCAGCCTCTCCGGCGAGACGATCCGTGATACCTATGGTGACTATATCAGGGATGTGAAGGGGGGGGTGAGCTATTTCGAGCCGGCGGTCCTCATCATCCCCGCTGCCGCGGAGGCTGAACCTGCCCTGCGGGTGTGGGCGCGCCACGCGAAGAGGGACGGCGGCTTGCTTGAGAAAGTGATCCCCTGGCCGGCCGGGCAGAAGTGCGAAGAGACCACGGTGCTGATCAAGCCTGATATATTCAGCGCGAGGAGCATCCGCGCGGGGAACGTGATTGATATTTTTTCGAAGGCCGACCTGTATATCATCGGGGTGAAGGTGCTGCGGATGAGCGTGGCCCAGGCCGAGGAGTTTTACGGTCCCGTAAAAAAAACACTGGTGAAAAGATTGAAGGAGTCGGTGACGAGCCGTGCGACATTGGCGCTGGAGCGGGAATTCGGGTTCCCCATCCCCGCAGAAACCGCGGCGGAGCTCGGTGATACGTTGAACCGGCTTGCGGCGGAAGATCAGTTCAACCAGATCGTGGAGTTCATGACCGGGAGGAACCTGGCCAGCCTCACCGAAGCGGAGAGAAATGCGCCCGGGCTTGTCCGGTGCCTCGCCCTCGTCTATCAGGGCGTGGACGCGGTGAATAAAATCCGTTCGATTGTCGGGGCAACAGACCCCGGCAAGGCGGGAGCGGCGACCGTGCGCAAGGAATTTGGCCGCGATATAATGGTCAACGCGGCGCACGCCTCTGACTCCCTCGAGAATGCACAGAGGGAAATGAGGATAATCGATTTTGAGGAGGACGATGTGGGCCCCCTCATCACGGAATCGCTCAATAGGGGAAAGTGACCTTGATTATTTTGTGCGCCTGATTTCTCTGATGTGCCTGATTCATATCAGTGTAGGGGCGCGATTTATCGCGCCCGGGTCCTATGAATCGGCACCCTACAGGGATCCTTCAGAAAAATCAGAGCAATCGGGTGCTTACGTAATCGAAGTTCCCTTCTCAAGGGAAAGGCGATGGGGCATGCAGTGCCGTTGAGATGTGGAGAATAAGCAAATGAAAGCAGGGATTTTTTCAAGGACAATAGAAGCGGTGGAGCCCTCCCAGACCCTCGCCATTGACGGTATGGCGAAAGCCCTGCGCGCGGCGGGCAAGGATGTGGTGGGATTCGGAGCCGGCGAGCCCGATTTCGACACCCCGGAGAATATCAAAGAAGCCGCCCGCAGGGCGATGGCCCGCGGACAGACAAAATACACGCCGGTTGCGGGCACCATCGAGCTCAGGCAGGCGGTTGCGGCGAAGCTCCTTTGTGACAACGGATTGAAATATGATCCCGGCCAGATCGTGGTCTCCTGCGGCGCCAAGCACGCGCTCTACAACGCGGTGAGGGTTCTCTGCAATCCGGGGGACGAGTTCATTCTCATCGCGCCGTACTGGGTCACGTATCCCGCCCAGGTGGTCATGTCCGGGGGCGCGCCGGTGTGCGTGGAGACCTCGGCGATGG
The DNA here is from genome assembly GCA_026392035.1 of Candidatus Auribacterota bacterium. Lineage (NCBI taxonomy): Bacteria > Pseudomonadati > Candidatus Auribacterota > Candidatus Auribacterota bacterium. The sequence continues at coordinate 13,869 of JAPLCX010000062.1, forward strand.
ATGGATTCCGCATTGACCCTGAGAAAATAAAGCGCGCAGTAACGAAGAAAACAAAAGCCCTCATCCTCAACAGCCCGAACAACCCCACCGGATGGGTGGCGAGCAGGGAGGATCTGTCCGCGCTCGCCGTGATCGCGTGTGAACGAGGGCTGTATATCATCTCTGACGAAATCTACGAGAAGATACTCTACCCGCCCGCCGCACACGTGAGCATCGCGTCGCTCGGAGAGGAGATCAAGAAGCGGACGGTCCTCATTAACGGAGTGTCCAAGTCCCACTCGATGACCGGATGGCGTATCGGCTATCTCGCCGCGGAGCCGGAGATCGCTCGGCTCGGAGAGAAGCTCCAGAGCCACTGCACTTCAAATCCCGACTCCATCGCTCAGGCCGCCGCCGTGGAGGCGCTGAATGGCGACCAGGGCTTCGTGGGGATGATGGTGGAAAAATTCCGCGAGCGCCGCGACTACCTCGTCTCGCGCCTCCAGGCGATCCCCGGCATCACGTGCTACAGACCTCTGGGCGCCTTTTATGCGTTCCCTGATGTCTCCGCGTTCGGCCTTGGCTCAGCCGAATTTGCCGCGCGGCTCCTCGAGGAGGCGCTCGTGGCGGTGGTCCCGGGAAGCGCGTTCGGCAGCGATTCCCATATCCGCATCTCCTACGCCACATCGATGGAGAATATTAAAGAGGGCATGGACAGGATTGAGAAGTTCCTGGGGAAGATCCGGACATGCCAGAAATAATCAGTTGTTCCCCTGACGGCTCGCTTGTCGTCCCTGACAACCCAATCATCCCCTTCATCGAGGGCGATGGTGTGGGGCCTGAGGTATGGCGTGCCGCACGGCGGGTCATCGATGCCGCGGTTGAGAGGGCATATAGTGGTTCCCGCGCGATCGAGTGGAAGGAGATCTACGCCGGCGAGAAGGCTGAGAAGAAGTTCGGGGACGGCACTCTGCTCCCCGACAAAACGCTCCAGGAAATCGAAGCGCACCGTGTCGCGATCAAAGGCCCGCTCACGACCCCGGTGGGCGGTGGACACCGCTCGCTGAATGTTACCCTCCGCCAGAAACTCGACCTCTACGCCTGCGTCCGGCCGGTGCGCTATTTCAAGGGTGTCCCCTCTCCCGTGAGGCATCCGGAGAAGCTCGACGTGGTCATCTTCAGGGAGAACACCGAGGATGTCTATGCGGGGATCGAATGGCCCGCCGGGAGCCCCGAGGCGATGGAACTCTCGGCCTTCATCAAAGATCGCTTCGGCCGGGAAATTCGCCCCGGCTCCGGCCTGGGCTTGAAACCCATCTCCGAGGAGGGGAGCAAGCGGCTCGTGCGCATGGCGATCCGCTACGCCCTCGACAAGGGGCGGAGGAGCGTCACCCTTGTCCACAAGGGGAATATCATGAAGTGCACGGAGGGAGCGTTCCGCGAGTGGGGGTACGAGGTGGCTGAGGAGTTCAGGGGTCAGGTCGTACGGGAAGGGGAGGAAGACAAGTTAGCTGATGCTAACTTAAATCCCAAACCTGCCATCCGGCAGGCAAGTCCCAAACTTGCCCGCCTGAGGCGGGTCCCAAATCCCAATTTATTGAAATCCCGGCACAGCAAGGTAGTTATTAAGGACCGCATCGCGGATTCCATGTTCCAGCAGGTTCTCCTCAGGCCGGAGGAGTACGATGTCCTTGCCACCACCAATCTGAACGGCGACTATCTCTCGGACGCCTGCGCGGCGCAGGTGGGGGGGCTGGGGATGGCGCCGGGCGCGAACATCGGCGACGGGGTTGCGGTATTCGAGGCGACACACGGGAGCGCCCCCAAGCATGCGGGGAAGGACAAGGTCAATCCCTCGTCCCTCATCCTCTCGGGGGTGATGATGCTCGAGCACCTCGGTTGGCCCGAGCCTGCCCGCCTCATCGTCGATGCCATCCAGAAAACGATCCTCCAGAAAACCGTCACCTACGACCTCGCCCGCCAGATGGACGGCGCCCGCGAGGTGAAATGCAGCGAATTCGCAGAGTCCGTGGCGGCGAATCTGAAATAGTCCTTGACAAAATTGAGGAATCTTTGATATTCTAACCCACAGTGTCATATCTCAGACAAGGATGTCCTTCTGTGAAAGTATTTACTCTTGCACTCGCATTCAGCGTGATTGCGATCACCTTGTCGCTCACCCATACGGGGACTGCTGTCCCCGGGACATATGCCGGCGCATCCCACAAGATACTTCTTAAATCGAGCTCGCTAATCCCCCTCGCTAAAAACGCCGCAGACGTGAAGGCACTCGCTGCTCGTGGAGAAGCACTCCTGAAAAGCGGCCGATCAAGGATTCACGCCCTCCTTCAGCTTCACGAGATCCCGGGCCTTCCTGAGCGCAATGCGCTTGCACGGCAAGGCGTCGCGCTCCTGACCTACATACCGAACCGCGCGTGGCTCGCCTCGATCCCCGCAGCCGCATCGCAGAGGGTTACGTCTCTCCCCGAAGTTCGCTGGGTCGGCGACCTCTCAGCAGACGACAAGCTTCACCCGCGCATCAGGAACGGGGAGTTCGGTGAATGGGCATATGACAAGAACACGGGGGTTGCCGTCGTCCTGGTGCAGCTTTTCAGGGACGTTGGCCTCGAGGAGGGGATCAAGGTTGCCGCCGGGCACGGTGGTGTTGTGCTGAGCGAAGCCTCTCTTATCAACACCCTGGTGGTGAAAATTGCCGCATCGAAGCTAATGTCCCTGGCGGGAGAAGATATCGTGGAGTGGATAGAGCAGCCGCTGCCGCCCCTCGTCCCGATAAATGCCGAGAACAGGGCGATCGTGGGAGCGGATACGCTCCAGGGCGTGCCCTACAGCCTCGACGGGACCGGTGTAGACGTACTTGTCTATGACGGCGGCCGCGTCTACGCGCACCCGGACCTCGACTCTCACAGGACGTGGGGCGATGCCGCGCCCTTCGCGGAGCACGCAACCCACGTCGCCTGCACTGTGTGCGGTGACGGCACGGTGACCTATAACAACTGCGGCATGGCTCCGAAGGCAAACCTTCTCTCCATGGGCTTCGAGGACGATGGTACAGGTGTCTTTCTCTACACGAACCCGGGCGACATCCAGGCCGACCTGAACTACGCGAAGAACACCTGGCCTCCCTCGGCGGACCTCCTCAATGCCTCCATAGGCACGAATACCGCCTGGAACGGTTTCCCGTGCAGCTACGAGGGGAACTACGGGCCGACCTCGCAGCTCCTCGACACAATCGCGCGCGGCAGCCTGGGAGAACCCTTCATCATGGCATGGGCCGCAGGCAATGAACGCGGCGGGGCCTGCGGCAGCTCATACAACACCACTGCTCCCCCGGCGGGCGCCAAGAACCCCATCCAGTCAGGCGCTACGACGGAGTCCGACGGGATGTCCACCTTCTCGAGCTGGGGTCCCACGGACGACGGGCGGCTCAAACCTGTCATCTGCTCACCGGGAGTGAACGTCCTCTCCTGCGACGATGCGGGAGGCTACACGACGATGAGCGGGACATCCATGGCATCGCCGACGACCGCCGGCATCATCGCGCTGATGCTCCAGCAGTACAGGGTGAGCTACGCCACGGCCGGAGAATTCCTCCCCTCCTCGGCGAAGGCGCTCCTCATGCACACGGCGCTCGATTTGGGGAACGCGGGGCCCGACTTCCAGTTCGGCTACGGGAGGATAAACGGCGTGAACGCCGTGGATGCGATCATCGCCCGCGATCTCAAGGAAGAGCAGCTCAGCGACCAGAATGAACTCCACGAATACACCATCACTGTCGCGCCGGGCACCCTCGATCTCAGGGCGAGCCTCGCCTGGGACGACGCGGCAGGGAGCAACGTGACGATCAAGAAACTGGTGAATGACCTCGACCTCACCCTGGTCGGGCCCGACAGCACGGTGTACTACCCATGGATCCTCGACCCCTCGAATCCCTCCGCAGCCGCGACGCAGGGCGAGGACACTTTCAACAACCAGGAGCAGGTCGTGGTACAGAACCCCGCAGAGGGGAGCTGGAAGGTCTGCGTGAGGGCACGCGAGCTCACCGACGCGCCGCAATCCTATTCGGTTGTCTTCCCGGGCGCCGGAGACCTCTCCCCCTCGACAACGCCGGGGGTGACTCCCACGCCGACGGTGACACCGGATTACTGCTACGAGGCGATTACCAACGGCGGGTTCGAGTCGGGCACGTCTCCCTGGAGCTTCAGCGGGTCGGCGACAAGGACCACCGAGCAGGCGCACAGCGGGAGCTACTCGGCGCGGCTCGGCGGCACGACCAACGGGCGCGTCTACCAGCAGCTCGTCATCCCCTTGAACACCGTGACCGCGACGCTCGACTTCTGGGTGCGGATGAACACCTCTGAAATAGATCCGTACTATGACTTCTTCGACGTGGAGGTGAAGGACGCCTCCGACCAGACGCTTGTCACGCTCCTCTCGATTTGCAACAACGACCCCGGGTTCCAGAACACCTGGGTGCAGGAGACGTTCGTGCTCGGCTCCGACTTCGCCGGTAGAACCGTGCGTCTCAATTTACAGGCAGACGTGGACGCGTCGGTTAACACCTACTTTTACATTGATGACGTCTGAAGTTCCCCCCGTTTTTTGGACAGGTAGTTAAGCCAAGATTTTGGTAGAACGGAAGTCAAAAAAGACGGGAGAAAGAAGATGTCGCAGAAACGGCGGAAGCATTCGGACGAGTTCAAGGCGAAGGTGGCATTGGAGGCGATAAAAGGGGTGAGGACATTGAGCGAGTTGAGCTCGTTCTTCGGGGTACACCCGACCGTGA
>JAPLCX010000063.1 GCA_026392035.1 Candidatus Auribacterota bacterium
GCTGGAGACGGACGAGTTGAGGCAACTGGAAGAATGGGTAAGAGCGCATGGAACACCGCAGCAGGTGGTGATGCGCAGTTTGATTGCGCTTGAGGCGGCGGCCGGCCGGAGCGACCTGAACATAGCCGCAGCGCTGGACGTGAACCGGCATACCGTACGGTTGTGGCGCCAACGGGTTGGACAAGAGGGGGTCGGGAGCGTATGGGAGATTGCGAGCGGCCGAGGGCGTAAGGCGCGATATAGTGTCCGGAAGCGGGACACTATTATTCGAGCGACACTGCAAGACCGGCCAACCGGCCAGACTCACTGGAGTTGTAGAACCATGGCGAACGCCCAAGGGGTGAGCAAGAATACAATCAACCGCCTGTGGCAACTCCACAATCTGAAGCCGCACCTGCACAGAACCTTCAAGCTTTCGCGGGATCCTAAGTTTCTGGAGAAACTGACGGATGTGGTCGGCCTCTACCTCAATCCGCCGCAGAAGGCGGTGGTGATTTGCGTCGATGAGAAGAGCCAGATACAGGCGTTGGACCGGACCCAGCCGGGATTGCCCTTGAAGAAAGGTCGATGCGGAACGTACACGCACGACTACAAGCGCAATGGCACCACGACGCTGTTTGCCGCGTTGAACATGCTGGACGGCAAGGTAATTGGTCAGTGTCAGAATCGACATCGTCATCAGGAGTGGCTGAAGTTCATGCGCCGATTGGACCGGGAGTTCCCTCCCGACATGGCCCTTCATATGGTCATGGACAATTACGGTACCCATAAGACCCCGGCCGTCAAAGCGTGGCTGGCCAAGCACCCGCGTTTCGTCTGTCACTTCATTCCCACCAGTTCGAGTTGGCTGAACATGGTGGAGCGGTGGTTCCGCAAACTGACCGACAAAGCCATTCGCCGTGGCGTGTTTGTTAGCGTCCCCGATCTGGAGAAGTCGATCGCTGACTACTTGGCGGCGTGGAATGAAAAACCGCGCCCTTTCATCTGGACGGCGACAGTGGGCGACATCGTGGCGAAGCTCGCGCGAGCACGCAAGAAACTGGAGACGATCAAGCCGGGATGTACGCAGCCGAGACAGCGAAAAACAAAACACCCCAAATAATAAGTCGCTCGCTCCGCTCTGTTATTTTGGGGAATGATCTCTCGCTCCGCTCGAGATCTCCGCTCACTCGCTAATGCTCGTTCGCTTCGACAAGATCAGAGGTTTCTTTTCCTGCACCCGTGGAGCTCGTCGGGGAAGTCGAAGGGGATCACCAAAAACAGAGGAAATTTTTGAGCCATTCCCTCCCGCATTCACAATTGGAATGCTAAAAAGATCCGCCTTGACTCACGCGAATGCATTGACCTCACCCCTGAACGCTAAACCCATCCGCCTTGACTCGCGTGAATGATATAGGTTTCCCAAGTAACGCGCCCCTCACCGGCCCGCCGAAAAAATATTTCATTTTTCCGGGAATAAAATTCCCTCTCACTCCGTCTTATATAGTGAGACCTGAAAAGACAATTTGGTTTTCTAGCAAGGCAATCAATTTAAAAGGAGGGGTGTATGAAAGAGCTAATTCCGCCGGAATGGATTAAACGTAAGATCTACCTAATAAGAGGACAGAAGGTAATGTTTGATAAAGACTTAGCAATTCTATACGCCGTTACAACAGCCAATCTTAATAAGGCCGTGACCAGAAACCCAGGCAGATTCCCCGATGACTTCTCATTTAAGCTGACGTCTGATGAAGTTAGAAACTTGATATTCCATTTTGGAACATCAAGATTGGGCGGTACTCGCAAGATGCCGCGCGTATTTACTGAACAAGGAGTAGCGATGCTGTCGAGTGTTCTCAGGAGCGAACGGGCCATCCAGGTCAACATAGCGATAATGAGTGTATTCGTGAGATTGAGAGAGATACTATCGACTCATAAAGAGCTTGCCCATAAGCTACGGCTACTTGAAACAAGGATTGATAGATACGATCACCAGATACAGTCTATTTTCGACGCAATAAATCAATTGATCTTGCCACCTGAAAAACCCAAGCGCCGCATCGGATTCTATCCGGAGCCATGACGCTAATAGGAATATTCCTGCACCCGTGGAGCCCGTGGGGGAAGTCGAAGGGGACAACCCAAAACAGCGGGAATTTTTGAGCCATTCCCTCCCGCATCCACAATTGGAATGCCAAACTCATCCTCCTTGACTCGCGCGAATGATATAGGTTTCCCAAGTAACGCGCCCCTCTCCGGCCCGCCGAAAAAATATTTAATTTTCCTGGGAATTACATGCTCACTCACTTCGTCTAATAATGTGAAGGACAAAATATATGCGGGCTCCTCGACAGCGGAGGTGGGCAATGGGGAAGGCAGATGGTAGCTCCTTGATTGCTTCTGGGAAGATTGAGAGCCTTATTTTGCTTATGAGAGGCGAGAAGGTAATCCTGGATGCCGACCTGGCCGGGCTCTACGGTGTACCTACATTCCGCTTCAATGAGGCGGTGAAACGTAATCGCAATCGCTTCCCCGGAGACTTTGTGTTTCAGCTTACGCAAGAAGAAGTTGCAGCTTTGATATCGCAAAATGCGATGTCAAAGTCAGGTCGCGGGGGAAGAAGAACTCTCCCTTATGCTTTTACAGAACACGGCGCGGTCATGGCTGCGACTGTATTAAGTTCACCCCGTACGATAGAAATGAGCATATTTGTGGTGAGGGCGTTTATCCATTTGAGAAATCTACTTTCAACACATAAGGAGCTTGCCTTGAAGCTGGCCGAATTGGAAAGAAAAATTGAGACACATGACGATAAGATCCGCTCACTCTTCGAGGCCATTCATGAGTTTATGGCCCCTCCTGAGAAGCCCAAGCGGCACATCGGATTCCATGCGGAGCCGTGACGATATCAGGGTTTATTTTTTTACACCCGTGGAGCTCGTGGGGAAAGTCAAAGGGAATCACCAAAAACAGCGGGATTTTTTCTCTCATTCTAATCCCAATTTTAGCATTGCTGCCAAACCTATCCGCCTTGACTCACGCGAAAGTTAAAGATATTCACTTTTAGCCTCCGCAATCGCACATTTCAGCCTCCAGCACCCCGGCCCGAAGAAATAATTTATTTTGATGGGAATAAAATTCCCTCTCACTCCGTCTTATATAGTGAGTAGCAAATACAATCTACGTCAATCGAAGAGGGGAGGTGCAATATGGGGACGACAAAATCTCCTTCATTAGTGCTTACAGAACGGATAGAAAGGGCGATCGTTTTGATGAGGGGCCAGAAAGTGATGCTTGATAGGGATCTCGCTGCTCTTTATGGTGTCTCGACAAAAGCGCTCAAGCAGGCAGTTAAGCGAAACGCCGACCGTTTCCCTGAGGATTTCATGTTTAATCTGAACGATCATGAGTTCGCTCATTGGAGGTCACAATTTGTGACCTCCAAGGCCGACCGTATGGGACTACGCTATCCACCAATGGCCTTTACAGAGCAAGGGGTAGCCATGCTCTCCAGTGTTCTTAAGAGCAAAAGGGCCGTCCAGGTGAATATTGAAATCATGCGGGCATTTATGAAACTGCGGATGATTCTGTCGACGCATGTCGAGCTGGCCCGCAAACTCGAAGAAATGGAGAAGAAATACGACGCTCAATTTAGGGTGGTTTTCGACGCAATTCGCGAACTCATGTCCCCGCTGGAAAATCCGAAAAGCCGCATCGGATTCCATGCGAAGCCATGATTGTTTGAGGAGGCGGGGGGGGGCGTCAATTGCATACGCCAGGGGTCTTCCGAAACCCCAGTACTGCCCGGTTATCGGTGACCAGGCCCCTAATTATTCTGACGGAGCGAGGCGATGTGGAGACCGAGGAGGAACGCGATGAAGGTGACCAGGAAGATCTGCCCGGAGATTGCCTCAAGAATTACGAAACCCCGCGCCGTCAGAGAAACGGGGGAGACGTCTCCAAAGCCTGACGTGGTGAGCGCGGAGTAACTGAGAAACATGAGTGGAGGGAAGAGATTGTCAGCCTCGGCAGGTCCGAGAGGGCCAAGGTTAGTGGCAAACGAGCCAGGGGCTGCCACCTCGATAATGGTGTAGAGCCCCGCCCAGAGATATCCCATGAGCATATAGACACACACGCCGCCAAACACCGTATCTCTGCTCACACGCTTCAGTATGAGGATATGTCTGACGATACCGACGCATATGATGGCGATAAAAAGGCATCCCGTCGCGCCGAGCGCCAGGGTGAAGTCGAAGGAATCGACCAGTAAATCCAGGAGCACGAATATGATAAAGAGAAGCCCTATAACGAAGGAAATGCGGAAGATCACCCGGAGCCCCGTCACAGACCAAAGGCCTGAGAGGAGGACGATGACGAACAGCACATCGTTTGTCGAGACAGCCAGATGAGTCCCCACGCATTTCCGGAGGGATGGCCCGAGTAATATCAAAGAGGCGAGGCACACGAGCTGTATGGCAAACCTGTTCCGGAACAGGAAGAAGACCATGCGGTTCCGTCCCCAATGGAGCGAGGACTGGTTCACCTGCGCTGAATCCCCCATTTCTCTCACCTCCTATTTAAAGTCATCCCTCGGCTCTTCGAGCGGCACCGGCTTTTGGTCTTATATCCGAAAGGGGGGACCATTACGTTCTGCATCAGGGGATGGGAACCTGCCTCCCAATATATCAACGACACAAAGTTGAGAGATACAGATCTATTGAACCGTGAGCAGTGTCCTGTCAACACCGTCTATGTAGACTAGGTTCTTGGTCGAGGTTGTGCACTGCGAATTATATAATACGCCTGCGCAACTCAGCGGGATTACCTGACCTGCAGCCTCTCCGTGTCCGCGCCGTTCGACAGCCAGTTGTACTGGCCGTTCACCACCACGGGCTTCGTGTTCAGCGCGCCCCCTTGGAGCATGTAGGCACCCACGGGAACGCTTTTCAAAGGGGCTTTGAACAGCTGATAATTGCTGATCGCGCGCGGCACCCTGATCGCCACCGGCACGCTTTTCTTCCCCTGCTTCTTCTGGATGTACGCGCTCGGCGTGGCGGTGAGCTTGTTCCCCTGCGTGATGTACAACCGCTTTCCGTTGGGCATCTGGAAGTAGAAACCCGGATAGAACGAGGTGGTGATGGGCTGCGTCACGTCCAGCAGAACCGTGAGCTGCTCGTTCTTTGAAAGGATATATTTGTTGGGCTTGAGATTGACGATGGGAAGGGGAGTCGGCGAGGGCGGGGTCTGGCTGGTCATGCTCTGGATGGTTATCACCGCCCCTATGGCATCACCGGTAACGCCGGTGCTGAAGTTCCCCACGTCGTCGTATGGGAAGCCGTAGCAATAGCCCTCGTACGCGGCGGCGTGTAGCACCTTCGAATAATGATTGGTGATATCCTGAGCGTAGAACTGCGCGGGGTCGTTCCACCATGTCGTACTATCTTTTATATTGAACAGGACGGTCCTGTTCAGCGCGGCGCCCATTTGCGTTATGATGCCCTGTTTCGCGATGCTGTCGCTCCCTGTGGTAAATAGATAGCCCGCTCCATCGCATCCGAATATGTGCGTGCTCTGCCCGACAAGATTATTGATCGTCACCGTTTCTCCTGTGTTTGTAACAAAGGTAAAATCACCCCCGATGACCTGGCCGGTGGCGCTCCATGCCGCGGTATTGGGAGGATTCTGCAGCGTCAGCGTATTCGGTGGCGTATAATAGTTCCAGCAATCGGTGACGTAGCTGTCAAAGTAATTTGCAAACGGGTTGGGGTCTGGAATGATTTGAGGCGCGTTGAACCTCACCACCGAGGAGCCGCTCGTCACGACGCCGTTCTGCCAGATTGCGGGAAGGGTAGTCAGGTTGTTCATGATCGTTTTTCTCGTCTGTGTGAACCCGCGCTTTTGTGATGTCCCGTTGGCGAGCTGCAGTTCGAGCATGAAGGAGATGCTGAAGAAATCCACGGTCGTGGTGTTCAGGAACGGGTACTTGCCATTCTCCCAGTCCAGCTCGACCTTGTCAAATATGATCGAGTAGTTGGGGAGGGATGCGTCGACCGCGGATGGAGTTTCCAGTGCCGGGCCGGGATTCACATGAAAGTACACCGGCTGCTCGAACGATACGTAGATCCTGCCGCTGATGATGCGCGGCATGTTGAAAGACCCCGCGTGGGATCCTTCGCTTGCCAGTTCGGAGAGCTTCTTCGAGTAGTTGGTGAACAGTTTTCCCCACGGGCCGCCGGGAGGCGTGACGGTGTTGTCCGCTTCGGAGATCTCCCTCCAGGTAGAGGTGGCCAGATCCACATAGCCGTTCTTCCCCGAGCCGCCCGGATCCAGCCCGAGCATCTGGACGTAGACCTGATCGTCGCCATATTGGTCCGAATTATTCGCGACTGTCACTTTTAAAAGATCACTGGCGTAAATAGTTGATGTGAATGCGACAAAAATGAGAATTGCCGGCAGATGCAAAACGATCTTTTTCATCTTCTTCTCCTCGCCTCTACACAGGCGTTATTGCCCGCTGAGTGACCTAAGTATACATCATAACCGGAGAGAAGTTCAGCAAAAAGTCGCAGACCACCATCGATTGCCTGTAATCAGGAAATAATCAGGGTCACACCCCAAACAATAAGTTGTCCGCTACGCTCACTCACTCCGATGAAATCAGAGGTTTCTTTTCCTGCACCCGTGGAGCTCGTGGGGGAAGTCGAAGCGGATCACCAGAAACAGCGGGAATTTTTGAGGGAATTTTAATGTTTCCCGGGACTGAAATACCGAGCCTGAAGGCTCGGCTACGAGACCGGGCTACAATATATTCCCCTCCGTTCAGCCCTTCACTCCCCCAAAATCTGAACGATGACCTGCCGCTCGCGCGGTCTGTTGTCGAGGTCTCCATCACCCCGCGTGTCCAGACCGATCCTCTCATTGATTATTGTTTTAGATAACCGTGGATTGTTGCCGGCGAGCCAGATTCTTATTTTAAATCCGAACAATGCGTCCAGTCAGCGGTTATATCCCCTTAACCGTTGCGGACATTGAAAAAATCTGCAAGGTGAGGAGTGAGGATGAGGCACGCCTTTTCACAAAGCTGGGCCCAGGCACGGGGCTCCGCCAATGACTCGCCGCTATAGGGGATTATTCCCCAGCATTTCACGTCGCAGAGTTCCTCTATGCAGGCGGTGCTCGTCGCCTCGGCGCGGTCGCCGTGGAGGGGACGGGAGGCGTTCACGATAAAACCGGCGACGCGCAGTCCGCGCGAGCGCGCGTACGAGATCGTGAGGGCCGTGTGGTTGATCGTCCCGAGGCCCGGGCGGGCCACGACGAGGAGAGGGACCTCCCACCGCAGGGCGAGATCTGCCACGGTGAATCTCCCCCTCATGGGCACGAGCAGCCCGCCGATCCCCTCGATGAGGACCGCGTCGTGGCGCAGCAGCAGCGACGAATAGGCCTCGTCCAGGACGGCAAGGTCAACCTCTCTCCCCTCGCACCGCGCTGCAATTGAAGGCGCGAGCGGCTCCCGAAAGCAGACAGGATTGATGAGTTCAAGCGGCTCGTCAAGCGCGAGCTTCTCTTTGAAAAACATGGCATCGGGAGAACGGAGCACCCCCCCCCGTTCCTCGCCGCCGGTCGCCACCGGCTTCATCACACCCACGCTGATATGGCGGCGCGCCAGGAGAGAAGCGAGGAGGGCTGTAACGACCGTTTTCCCCACACCGGTGTCGGTACCGGTGATAAAAAGACCACGGCCGCTCATTCGGTTTCCTCCCTGATGCAATGGTAGACCACGTCGAGCATCCGTTTCAACTCCACCCGGCTCATGGAAAGCGGCGGCATGAGCACGATCACGTCGCCGAGGGGGCGGATCAGAAGGCCATGCCTCCGCGCCCGCACGCACACACGGTGACCCATCCGGGAGCCATAGGCATAAGGCCCCCGCGTCTTTTTTGAGCGCACGAGCTCGATCCCCACCATAAATCCCTTCTGCCTCACGTCACCGACGTGGGGGAGCTGCGCGAATCTCCCCAGGAGGCGCGAGAGGAGCCGGATCTTCTGCTGGAGTCGTTCGAGGACCCTCTCCCTCCTGAAGACTCCCAGGTTGGCGAGGGCCGCGGCACACGCGAGCGCGTTGCCGGTGTACGAGTGGCCGTGAAAAAATGTCTTCTTCATCCGGTAGGGGGCCCGAAACGCGTCGTATATCTTTTTCGTGGTGAGCGTCGCCGCGAGCGGCAGGTAGCCCCCCGTGATCCCCTTCGAGAGGACGAGGATATCGGGAGACACGCCCTCATGCTCGCAGGCGAACATTGTCCCGGTCCTGCCAAACCCGACGGCGACCTCATCGGCGATGAGCAGTATGCCGTGCTTTCTGCAGAGCCTTTCGACAGCGGCGAGATGCCCCGGGGGAGCCACTATCATCCCGCCGGCCGCCTGGACGACCGGCTCAATGATGAGCGCCGCGACGCGCACGCGGTGACGGCGGATGAGCGCATCGAGCGAGGCGAGGCACTCCGAGGCACAGGACGCAGGTTCCTTCCCGAAGCCGCAGCGATAGCAGTAAAAGGATGGCCCCTCAAGCGTCGGGAAGAGCAGCGGCCGGTAGGTGTCGTGGAAGAGGCCGATTCCGCCGACACTCACCGCGCCGATTGTATCGCCGTGGTAGCCGTTGGCGAAGCGTATAAACATATGTCTTCGCCGGTGTTCCCCCCCCCTGTGTTGCCAGTACTGGAACGACAGCTTCAGGGCAACCTCCACCGCCGTGGACCCATTGTCGGAATAAAACACCTTCTCCAGGCCCCGCGGCGCGACGCGGACGAGCTCCTCTGCCAGCGCTATCGATGGCTGACTCGCCAGCCCGAGGAGCGTCGTATGCGCAACCCTGTCGAGTTGAGCGCGGATCGCCCTGTCGATCGCTTTCTTCCTGTGGCCGTGGACGTTCACCCAGAGAGAGGAAACGCCATCGAGGTATCTCCTCCCCCTGGTATCCTCAAGGACGCACCCGCGCGCCGAGCGGATGACCACAATCTCATCCCGCTCCCAATCACTCATCTGGGTGAATGGATGCCACACGTACTTTTTGTCTTTCTTTTCCAGTGTGTATCCGCGTTTCATGTCTGTCGTTCCCCTCCCGGCGCGGCCCTCAAAAGCCCCGGCGAGCCCTCCGCGAGCTCACCGCACGCGGCGAGCAGGTAGTCGATATCAGTTTCCGCATGGGTCGACATGAGGGTGAGCCTCAGCCGGCTGGTCCCCCGCGGAACGGTCGGGGGCCGTATCGAGGGCGCGAGGATCTTCCTCTGAAACAGCCGGCCGGAAAACGCCACTGCGGCATCCGCTTCTCCGATGAGGACGGGTATGATATGGTGCCTGCTCCGCATCGTATCGAACCCGAGGGCGTTCAGTCCCCGGCGCAGTCTGTCCGTTTTCTCAAGGAGCGCATTCCTGAGCTCAGGACCGCTCCGCACAACGCCGAGCGCCGCGATCGCAGCGGCACACATCGCGGGCGGAGGCGCGGTCGTGTAGATAAAGCTGCGCGCTTTGTTGCGCAACAGATCTATCAGCGCAGCCGACCCTGCCACGTAGCCGCCGCTCCCCCCGAGCGCCTTGCTGAGCGTTCCGATGGATATGTCTACCCCCTCCTCCACGCCCAGGAGTTCCGCCGCGCCGCGGCCCTGCGCGCCGAGCACACCCGTGGCGTGCGCCTCGTCCACCATGGCCCATGCCCCATACTGTTTTGAGATCGCGACGATCTCCCGGAGCGGGGCCAGATCGCCGTCCATGCTGAATATGCCGTCGGTGACGACGAGCCTCCTCCGGGAACCGCTGCTCTTTTTCAGAATTTTCTCCAGCCTGTCGGTATTTCCGTGAGGATACACCCTCATCCGAGCGCCCGAGAGACGGCAGCCATCTATGATGCTCGCGTGATCGAGCTTGTCCACGATCACCGTATCCCTGGGCCCGGTGAGCGCGCTGATCACACCCACGTTCGCCATGTACCCCGCGGGGAACATAATCGCCGCTTCAGTTTTTCTGAATTCGGCGATCATCCCTTCCAGCTCCTCGTGCAGCCGCATTGTCCCGGAGACGAGGCGCGAGGCACCCCCTCCCCACCCGTAGCGCGCGATCGCCCCGCGCGCCGCCTCTTTGACTGCGGGATGCGACGCCAGGCCGAGATAGTTATTGGAGCAGACACAGAGGTACTCCCGCCCAGCGATCTCGAGGCGCGGCCCCTGGGCTCCCCCGATGACGCGAGGAGCGCGGTGGAGACCCGCGGCCTTGATATCCTCTAGTTCTCGATGAAGTTGTTCTGAAAGCGAGTTCATATCAATCGCTCACCCCTCCGGGCGGCCCGCGACGAGCACGCCGATATGGCCTCCGAAACCGCATGAGATCGAGACCGCGTTCCTGATCTCCCGCCTTTTCGCGGCAAGCGGCGTATAGTCCAGATCGCACCGAGGATCAGGATGGCGCAGATTGATCGTCGGTGGAACCACTCCGCGTTCGAGCGCCATGAGGGCGATGATGAACTCCACGCTCCCCGCCGCACCCAGGAGGTGACCGGTCATCGGTTTCGTTGAGCTGAGCGAGAGGAGCGAGGCCGCGTTCCCGAACGCGACCTTTATCGCATTGGTCTCAGCGGGATCGTTCAAACGCGTTCCCGTTCCGTGCATGTTGATGTAATCAACCTCTTCCCGCTTCACGCCGGCTCTGCACAGTGCGGCCGAAATCACCCTCCCGAGCTCCACCCCGGAAGGCTCGGGGGCGGTCACGTGAAAAATATCCTCGCCGATCGCGCCCCCCTTCAGCTCCGCGCGCACGCGCGCACCACGTGCTGACGCGTGCCTCTCCTCTTCAAGAATGACAATTCCGCACCCCTCGCCGAGCACAAAGCCGTTCCGCAGTGCATCATATGGTTTGCACGCCTCGGCAGGACTGCCCGTATCTGTCGCGAGTACCCCCATGCGCCGGTAGCCGCCCAGCAGCAGGGGAGTGATGCAGGATTCAGTGGCGCCCGCAATGACGATCCCTGCATCTCCCATCATGATCATGCGACGTCCGGCCAGGATTGCGTGCGCTCCCGTTGCGCACGCTGCCCCCGGAGCGACCACGGGCCCTCCGAGCCTCCATCGTCCCGTGACTGCCGACGCCGCGCTGCCCACGTAGTATGCCACGAACCCCTCGCGCTCAATCGCCCCCGGACGCCCTTCATGCAACGCGTCACAGGCATGCTCCAGCGCCATAAATCCACCCTTGCTCGATCCAACGCTCACGCCGATATTCTCGCGGCAATCCGCAACCGCCAACGCCGCATCTGCGACCGCCGACTCAGCCGCCCTCAACGCAAAAGAGATATGGCGCAGACCGCCGGAAGGAAAGTCCTCATCGGTCACCGGACAGTAGTACCGCGCGCCGGTGAGGCCCAGCGGGCCATCCGGCAGGGCCGCGGCGCCGCTCTCTCCCCGTATGAGCCTTCCCCACACAGTTTGACAATCGCACCCCAGAGGGGTCACCAGTCCCACCCCGGTGACGACAACGGAGCGCCCTCCACTCACGCCCACCGATAGATCCTTCCGTCCAGATTGAAGAGCTGGCCTGAAACAGTCGCCATCCCCGCCAGATGAACGATGAAGCGCGCGACGGCAGCGGGATCGGAAAATCTCTTCAGCACGTTGCCCGCCTGCGCCGCATCCCTTGTCTCTCCCGCGACTGTTCTCGTCATTGACGTGCGCATGAACCCGGGCATCACGGCGTTCGCGCTAACCCCCGAGCCGCCCAACTCCCGAGCCAGGCTTGTGGTCAACCCGATGAGCGCGGCCTTTGAAGCGGCATATGCGCTCTCACCCCTCCCTCCGCAGACGCCGAGAATTGAGCAAATGTTGATAATATGCCCGGAATGCTGCGCGGCCATCAGGGGCGCGACCCTCCGCGAGCAGTTGAACGCCCCCTTGAGATTTGTATCCAGCACCCTGTCCCAGTCCTTCTCGCTAGTGGTTAAAAGCAGGGATTCATGCATGATACCTGCATTGTTAACCAGAACGTCTACTCTTCCCCACCGGCGGAGCACCTCATCTACCATCCTCCCCACCTCATTGCCGCATGCGACATCCGCCTGAAGGCACAGTGACTCCCCCCCGCGGCGGTTTATGACGCGCGCGAGTTGGAGCGCCTGCGGGCGGCTGGCACGGTAGTTTATCGCCACGCGGTATCCCGCATTGGCAAACTCCTTCGCGATGCACCTGCCGAGCCCGCGCGAGGCGCCCGTCACCAGCGCAACCCTCTTCATGCTTTTACACCTGATTTTCCCGATCTACCTGATTATTTTATCCTTACCTATTCATCACCGTGAGATTGACTGACTCAAATACATGACAACACATTGCTCTGTAGGGGCTTGATCCTTCGGCTTCGCTCAGGACAAGTTTTATCAAGCCCGTCTCAATGCGGGTTCGATGAATCGAACCCCTACAATACGTTGATGAAAAAGTTAGGTTAGAACAATCGAGTAAATCATGCGCCGCAAAACCCGCCCCATCCGCTCAATCCGCTGCCTGCCGCTATTCTATCTCCAGACCCAACTGCTCTATCATCTGCAGGTCGTCTTCCGGCTTCCGCCCCTTCGTGGTCAAATAGTCGCCGATCATGATACCGTTCGCGCCAGCGAGGAATACCCGGCTCTGCATTTCCCCGAGGATGAGCTCTCTCCCGCCCGCAATCCTTATCTCCGCGCGAGGCAGCATGATGCGAAAGAGCGCGATGATCCTCAGCGCGTCTTCCGCGGCGAGCGGCGGCTGAAATTCATAGGGAGTGCCCCTGACGGGCGCGAGAAAATTCAGTGGAACTGAATCCACTTCCAAATCCCTCAGCGCCAGCGCAAGATCAACCCTGTCCTCCCAATTTTCTCCCAGCCCGAATATTCCCCCCGCGCACACCTCCAGTCCGGCGGCCTTCGCCGCGCTCACCGTCCTCACGCGGTCCCGCCATCCGTGCGTGGCGCACACCCGCGGGAAAAAGCGCTCGGCGCATTCGAGATTATGGTGGTAGCGGGAGAGGCCGGCGTCCTTGAGCCTTCGGGCTGTATCCGCGCTCAGTTCGCCGAGCGAGGCGCAGGGGATCAGGCCGTCTGTCCCCCTCAACGCGCGGACTATCCCACACACGATTTCCACCTCGTCCCCGCTCAGGCGCCGGCCGCTTGTCACCACGCTGAAATACCGGGCGCCCATCTCCCGGGCCTGGCGCGCGCGTTCAAGGATATCCTCTTCAGCGAGCATCGGGTATGTGGTCACGCCGGTCTGGTGATGCGCCGATTGCGCGCAGAATTTGCAGTCCTCGCCGCAGAGCCCTGATCTGGCATTGACGATGGCGCAGAGGGCGACCCTATTTCCATAGAATTGCCGCCGCAGCCGGTCCGCTTCGCAGAGCAGATCGTCAAGAGGGGCATCGAGGATCCCCCGTGCCGTTTCGCGCGGAATCCGCCCCTTCTTCAGTATCGGCTGGACGGCGTCATGGACTTTGTTTTCCATAGTGCGTAATTGTTAAGTATTTTGGACGAATTAGTTGACAATTGAAACAAAAAAAAGAACCGCAGCGCACGCAGTCAGCCAAGCTGGTGGATTGCCCGCCTCGCAGGTGAACGCATTATGTCCGCTCCCTGAACGCGCGCACCATCGGGTCCCATCCGAAATTTTTCCATACGAGATAGAGCGCGATCGCCGCCCCCACAACCGAGGCTGCCATTTTCAGGCGGCGGTAGCGCCCCACATGGATGGCGAGCGCGTCTATGTACCCCTCCTTATGGAAAACTCCCTTGACCTGCACATAGGTTCCGCTCGACAGAGGAGGAACGGCACCCCGCACCTGAATCTCCATGCCGCCCCATCGCAGGGAGAACCCACCCTCCACAATGTCGCCGATGGTCGATTCGTGAGGGGTATAGATGACCGCGCCATCGCACGCGGCGGGCCGGGAGAGACACTCCTCGAGCGTGAGGCCGGGATGGTATAACCCCGCATAGACGCAGAGGATCACTATCACCATGACGAGACCGGCTGCCATCGCCCATCGCATAGATATCTCCCGCGGTTTCTATCTCCCAATGCCACAGAGCTGGATGATCATGTGCGCTCACCGCCTTTTTCAAATCTCGCGAGCACGCGCCCGAGCGCTTCCGCCATCCGCTCCCAGGTGTGCCCCCGCGCAATGTCTCTGAGGCGCCGCGCCTCCCCGCCACACGCCTCGCGGATTTTCTCCGCCAGTTCACGGGGGTCTCCCGGTGTGACGAGCAGGGGATAGTCACTCCCCAGGAGCTCGCGCACCGGCCTGAGGGCGGTGGCGACTACGGGGACGTCGCAGGCAATCCCCTCAAGGACCTTCAGCGGGAAACAGTAGTCGGTGTAGGCGTTGGAGGGGCTCGGGACGACCACCGCGTCGCAGGCGTTGATGTAGTGGGGAATCTCGCACTGGGGGACAAGGCCGCGGTAGAGCACGCCCTCACCGGGGAGGCGCACCGCCCGGTGCCTGTCACCGGCGAGGAGCAGCGTGGAGGGGAAACCACCCTCGCGCAGGATTTCGTGCGCCCGGAAAAGCAACTCCATGCCCTTGTAATCAACGAGATAGCCGAAGTAACCGATGAGGATTGCCGAATCGGGGAGCGCGAGCAACGCCCGGCATTCTTTCTTATCCATCGGCCGGAACTGCTCCGTGTTCACGCCGTTCCCCACCACGCACATATCCTCCCGGCGCCAGAGGAGGATTTTTTCTCTCAGCGCGTCGGTGACACACACGACAAGGTCAGCGTCGCGGACGAGCCCCCGGTCACACAGGCCGAAGAACGGCAGCTGGTATATGTCATACGTCTCATAGTTATCCATGAGATCGTAGACGAGGGGGACGCCGGTCTTTCTGCACGGGCCGCGCGCGAGCAGGGCGAAGAGCGGATCCCCCTCGGCGATGAGGAGATCGTAACCGCCCCCCCTCAGCTCCTCCTCTATCACGCGCCTGAATGAAAAGATGCGCGCCTTGCTCAGTGGGCGAATCTTGAACTGGATCGGGCCGCGCGCGGCGTCAAAACACGCCCGCTCAGTATAATCGCCGAGGAGAAAGCTCACTGAATGCCCCACGGAGCTCAGCGCCGCAAACAGGCAGTACGGCCGCCCCACTTCCTCGCGCGAGATATCCTTGGCCGAGGTGTAGCGCTTTGTCAGGACAAGAATTTTCATCTATGACTCCCTTCTGTTTTGTGCGGGTAAATCTTACCAATCCCTCCCCCCAATTGTAAGAACGTAAATAGGTTAAGAAATCCGCTCAACCCGTTTAATCTGCGGTTTTAAATTTAGTAACCCAGAGACTCTCAACCAACGCCTAGAGGCGATTCCTTACATTCCACCAGACCGCGCTGAGCAGCGCGCCGATATTCCTCGGCCGCCAGAGGAGCGCGTACACCACCATGGGCTTGAGCATCTTCGCGGCCACGAAGTACGGGAGGAACACCAGGAGGAACGCGCCCCAGCCCAGGTGCTTGCGCGCGTAGATGAGCCTCCCCCGAGTGAGGTAGTAGGTGTATTCCGGACTCCGCGGGCTGAGTGTCGCCGCTTTCTTGTGCCACACGTGCGCTGAGGGAACGAAGAGGATGCGGTATCCCGCGGCGAGGGCGCGGCGACAGAGATCGAGCTCCTCGGAATAGGAGAAAAACAGTTCGTCAAAAAGCCCGACCGACTCCAGGAGGCGCCTGCCCAGCAGCATGGCGCAGCCAGGCGCCGCGCTCATCTCTACCTCTCTCTCGTACTGCCCCTCGTCCCTCTCCCCCTCACCCACGGGGAGCCCCTGCGCGAGAGGGTGGATGTTCCTGTAGCCGGCGTACTGGATGATGCCGGGCTTGAAGAAGTCGTAGACCTTGGGGCTGACAATACCGGCGCCGCGCGCGCGCGCGGCCTCGACCATTCTCCCAAGGGCATCGGGGGCGACAATACAATCGTTATTGATTACCAGCACATACTCAGCCCCTCCCCTCAACGCGTCCCTGATGCCGACGTTGTTCCCGCCGGCGTAGCCGAGGTTCGACCGGTTGCGTATGAGCCGCACGGCGGGGAATGATCCGGCAATGCGCTCGGCCGATCCATCATCCGAACCGTTATCCACGACTATTATTTCAGGCCTCAGCCCCTCCGATCGCTGGAGCGACCGGATGCAGTCGATCGTGTCACCGGGGCGGCGATAGTTCAGCACCACCGCCACCACAGATTGTTCATTGAGAGACGCATCGCTCATAACGTGGATAACCCAAGATAATGGCACATGGAACCACTGAAGACACTGAAGGCACAGAAATTGTTGGGCCGTCTTTCAATACAGATTTATTGGCTCAAAGCACGATAGTATGGGTTAAACCGGATAAAAAAAGCATCTGATGCGGTAAAATACCCTCTTTGTGATTCAGGCAAGGAGGACGCATCAGATGCAACAAGATTATCTCACTTGGCTTTTGGAATTTCAAGGA
>JAPLCX010000064.1 GCA_026392035.1 Candidatus Auribacterota bacterium
GGTGGTCGAACGGACTCTGTCATGGTTGAATCGCTATCGAAAACTGCTGGTTCGATTCGAGAAGACCAAGGCAAGTCACGAGGCTTTATTAGAGTTGGCATGTGCATTGATTGTTTTTAGACGGGTTATTGTTATTTACGGATAAGCTCTTACACAATCACTAAAGGGAGTATCAGTACTTTATAATACCTATTGGGTTAGATTTAACTACGGGGCTTTTACTCATGAATCTACTGTGACCAACACACTGACATTATTTAATTCGGCTAAAAAAGCAGGTGTTGAACGGATTGTGCATGTTAGTATTACAAACCCTTCAGAAGAATCTAATCTTGAATACTTCCGAGGGAAAGCAAAGCTTGAAAAAGCATTGATGAAATTGGGTATTTCATATTCCATCCTTCGCCCGGCAGTACTTTTTGGCAAAGAAGATATATTAATCAATAATATCGCCTGGCTACTGCGTAGGTTTCCTGTTTTCGGCGTATTTGGAAATGGTAATTACCGACTTCAGCCGATTTATGTTGATGACTTTGCCAAGCTGGCTATTGAACAAGGTGAGAGTAGAGAGAATACAGTAAGCGATGCGATTGGATCGGAGACATTCACTTATAATGGTCTAGTCGAGGAAATTGGTACAATTATAGGTAAGAAGAGGCCAATAATACATATTCACCCGGCAATCGGTTACATAGCAGGGAGTGTCATAGGCAAATTGGTAGGTGATGTAATCATTACGCGTGACGAAATTGAAGGTCTCATGAACGAACTTCTATACGTTAATTCGCCACCTGTTGGAAAAACAAAGCTTACAGACTGGGCAAAGGAACACGCTGAAACGCTTGGATTAAAATATACAAGCGAATTGGCACGTAGAAAAGACAGATTCAATGCATATAACACCAACTAACCCACCGCTGCACCTGACCTGAGAAAGGCTGCTCTTTCGTCTAGCAGTTCCAGGTGTAGCAAAGCTCAGGGGACGGTCTTTACTTGTTAACTTACTGCCATTTTCTCAGGCAGGTGAGCTTCACGTTAGCCCAAGTTCCGCTTTGGGGTCAGGTCTACGCATTACTATAATATTCCCCTCCGTTCAGCCCTTCACTCCCCCAAAATCTGAACGATGACCTGCCGCTGCCGGGGACGGTTGTCGAACTCGGCGAGCACGACCTGTTGCCACGTGCCCAGCAGGAGGCGGCCATCCTCAAAAGGTATCGTAAGGGAGGGCCCCTGGAGTGCGGCCCTCAGGTGGCTGAATCCATTCGCGTCCCCCCAGGTATCGTTGTGGGCATAGTGCTTGTTCCTGGGAATCAGCTTTGCATAGAATTCCTGGACGTCCTTTATCAACCCCGGTTCGTATTCAAATGTCGTGATCGCCGCGGTTGAACCAACGACGAAAACCGTCACGCTCCCCCTCTTGAGCTTTGTTGCCCCCAGCTTTTCCGCCACCTGGCCTGTGATATCCACGAGGTCCCCATCCCCCTGCGTGTCCAGACTGATTCTCTCATTGATGATTTTCATAATCTCCTTCCCGCGATGACTGTATCCTGTAGTGGGTTGATTCATCAATCCCGCCTTGATGCGGGTTCGATAAATCGAACCCCTACAACTACACCACAATAATAATCCGCGAAATCCGCATAATCCGCGGTTTCTATTTTTGAAAAGCCCTATCAACGAGTCCCGGCAAAATCTCTCCCGATTTTCCCATTATCGACCAGTCCACTATTTCTGAAATCTGCGTCGGCTCGCGGTTGATCTCCGCCGTCTTCGCCCCGCGGCGCTTCGCCAGATACACAAAGCTCGCCGCAGGCTGGACGACCGCGCTCGTGCCCACGGAAAAGAAGAGGTCGCATCTGCCGAGCGCCCGTTCAGAATCGCGCACCGCTTTCGGCGGCAACTGCTCTCCGAACCAGACCACGCCCGGCCTCCGGATGCCGCCGCACGCGCATCGCGGCGGATACTGCCCGAATGGGCCGCCGCGCTCCTCACGGCTTACCCCGCAGCGCTCGCACCGCCATTCCCAGATCGAGCCGTGGAGCTCGATGACGTTCTTGCTGCCCGCAGCCTGGTGGAGCCGGTCCACATTCTGGGTGAGGAGCGCGAATTCCCCTCCCCTCTCGATGAGGCACCGCTCCATCCGGGCGAGGGCATGATGACCGGGATTCGGTTTGACCAGCGCGCAGTTCTGCCGGCGCTCGTCATACCACTTGCTCACCATCTCCGGATTGCGCGCGAAGGCCTGCGGCGTGGCGAGCTCCATCGGATCATACTGCGCCCACAGTCCCTCCATCGCGTCGCGGAACGTCGGTATCCCGCTCTCCGCCGACACCCCTGCACCGGTGAGCACAACAACATATTTTGCCTTTTTTAGTGCTGCCGCCACTTCTTCCGGCACCCGCACCCTCATACGTCACTCCCACTTTATATAACTATTGTAACAGAATGCGTGAAATGCAACGCCTGACATTTAAATCATCTGTGTTTCCATCAGCCAAAAAAGTAATGATTTTTATCACTTGCATTATCTGCTGGTATGATATATTATCATACCAGAGGTGAAAAGATGAGCACTGCAAAGATCGCTATCACAATCCAGGAAAAGTTATTGCATAAGCTGGACCGCCTTGTAAAACTGCGCATTTTCCCAAGCCGCAGCAGGGCTGTTCAAGAAGCCGTTGAGGAGAAACTTACACGGATAGACCGGAGTCGCCTCGCGAGGGAATGTGCGAAGCTTGACCCCGCGTTCGAGAAAGCGATGGCGGAGGAAGGGTTCCCCACGGAGATTGAAGAATGGCCAAAATATTGAGGGGTGATATTATCTGGGCGGATCTGAACCCTGTAAGAGGACGCGAACAAGCAGGCCAGAGACCGGTGCTGATCCTCAGCCACGACGTTTTTAACGAGCGATCAGGCACGGTGATCGCCGTTGCACTCACAAGCAAGCCGCAACAAGCTGCGTTCCCCTTAACTATTGAACTTACCAGTTGTAAATTACCCAAACGCTCGTGGGTCAAAATCAGCCAGATCCGCACCCTCTCTGTTCAACGCCTCGACAAAGCGATCGGGAAAGTATCGCCCGAGGAACTCAGCCTTATAACAGAAGGATTGAACGAGATTATCGGAGGCTAGCTTGTTACTCACCAATGATCTTAGAAAAACTGTTTCTCCTACTGCATAATCCGGTGTCAAGCACACATCGTCGATTAGTTTAGTCGGTTCATTCTTACTTTTCCCAGGCAGATGAGTTTAGCTTAAGGCGCCATACTCTGAAACGCACTTTGTCTCGAAATTAAGGAAATCGCGTGATTAAATTCTGTCCCGATTGCGGCACAGCTCTTGAGTTGAAGGAGTTTGAGCAAAAACGGCAACATTTTTGTCCCTATTGCAAACATATTTACTATCCACAGTTGAAAGTCGCAGCCGGCGGTTTCATTGAACAAGATGGAAAGCTATTGCTACTACAAAGAACTGGCGCTCCCTTCCAGCACTGTTGGAACATACCTGCGGGTTATGCAGAAGTAGACGAAAGCCCTTTTCAAGCCGCCGTCAGGGAAGTTTACGAGGAAACAGGGTTGCGTGTCGAAGTGTATAACCTGATAGACGTCTACTTCTTTTCTGATGATCCCAGAGGTAATGGCATTTTAATCGTCTTTAAGTGCAAACTCATTGGAGGCGAATTACACCAAACCCTTGAAGGGGCCAATCCAACTTTTTTTGCCGCGTGTGATATTCCAAAGAATTTGGCTGGTGGTGGTCATGATCAGGCGATACGCGCTTGGGTAAAGTGCCAGCGCACCTAATAGTCCCCGCAGCCGACCACCCTATCGAAAATTTTATTCAGCGAGTCACTGAGCTCGTAGCATGCCGGTTCCTATTTGGCATCATGGCGAAACGCGCGTGGTGCCTTATCTGAATCGTTAGGTCTTTAATTACCTAGTGAACTAGAGGGATGATGAATACCAACGATATAATGAATGTCGCACTCACATTAGCTGGTTTTGCTGAGATCCCAGGTGATAGCGACATTTTTTATCCGGGTGAGAATATAAAGAAACTCCTGTTCGGGATTGATGTCTTTAATAGCGATATAATTGCTGCCAAAGAGAATGGATATGATCTGGTGATCTCTCATCATCCGCCGAACAAAACCTTCACGGCGCGCTTTTGCAATGAAATCAAGGATCAGGTTAAGTTGCTGGTTAAGGCCGGCGTCAGCCAGAAACATGTGGCAGCCATTGTCGAGCCGATAGTTGATAAGTTTTACAACTGGAATCGAGATAAAAATCATAACGAGGTGATATCACTGGCAGCAAAGCTTGAAATGCCGCTAATGAATATACATCAGCCATGTGACGAGCTCGGGAGACGCTGTTTACAGGCTATACCCGACCGAATAGGCAAAGCTGCCACTGTTGGAGATTTGATGTCTCGATTCGGTCAACTAAGAGAAGTGCAGCAAAGCGGTGAGAGAATCGAACTCGTGTGTGGTAATTTGAATGATCGAATCGGGGAAACTATCGTTGTCCACGGAGTGGGTACTAATGGCGGGCACGCAGTGGCGACGGCGCTATTTGAGGTTGGAGTCGATACCGTAATCTATATCCATCTGCTGCCGTATCAAAAAGACGAAAGGGAGCTTCTTGCGAAAGAGAACAAGGGAAATTTGATATTGACCGGCCACTATGCATCTGATTCCATTGGGGCAAATATTCTCATCGTGAAGCTTGAGGAGTTGGGGATGGAGGTCACACGTTTCAACAAGCTCTACTTTTGAGTATTACCGGGAGTATAATACTCGATGCATTGCGTAGCATGTTTCCGAAATACAGTAAGGGACAGGGGTGTGAATATGCGATTACTGGAAAAATGGGAATATGATGAATTCAAACAGATTGGAGTGGATTTTCAGGATGCGCGGGAAGTTCAAGCCTATGATGAGCGTATAGCAAAGTTCAGGAATACAGATGAACAGAACCAATTAATTAACCCAAAAGCGGCACGGGATTTAATCGCGCGTATTAGACAACAATCATCACTCGTGTCCAAATCACTAAACAAAATATCCTAACCTGTTGAAATATATGGGAATTGCATGCTTTATGGTTATTCGAGATTTCAATTCCAATTTGGATAGCAGTGGATCCAACTGTCAAGGAGAAAGATTTGACCCCAAGGCCAGTCATATACCCTGAAGGGTTGAACAGAAATCAGGGAATTGTCATGGGTATCCTGGTGCTCCTTATCAACCTGTTGGTTTATACCGCACTCGCGGGAAAGAGGAGTTGAGAGTGGCGGGGGTGAGCAGCGAGCAGTATTCGTCATTATTTTGGGAGGTGTCGCAACACCGCATGGACACTTTTGAAACTCTCTTCGGCATAAAAAAGGAGCAGGTGAAAAAGACCTGCGTGCTGCTCCCGCTCCTGTCGAGAGATATTTTGAAACAGTTCGGTGTGCAGCAGCTCTCACGAGGGAAAATCTACTCATCAGGGAACAGCGCGCACTTCACGCTCGTCCGCACCGGCGTCGGGCCGGCGTTCGCAGGCGATGCAGTGCTGCACCTCGCCGATACACAATGCAGAAACATCATCCTGTTTGGATCGTGCGGGCTGGTGGAATCCAGCACAGGCCTGCGTATCGGGAGCCTCCTGAGCCCCTCTGCAGCTTACGCGGCTGAAAGTTTCACCAATCTCCTGGAAAGCGATTCGCGCTCCTGGAAGGCGTACTATCCCGACAGGAGCTTGCACGACCAATTGCTGAACTCATCCGGCCCGGCTGGCATTGAGAATGGAACATGTCTTTCCATCGGCTCATTGAAGCTTCAAGACAGCATGCTACAGATAATCAAGGAAAAAGCGATCCGGATGGTTGACATGGAGTGCGCGAGTGTGCTCGCCGCGGCCGCGCACACGGGGCTGAGGGCGGCTGCCGTATTCTACGTCACTGATGTCATAGGGGAAAAGCCTTTCCACGCGGAATTGAGCCGGGAAGATACAACCATCATCACCTCCTCCATAAGGAACGCTGTCCGTGTTCTATGCGAGTTTATCGAAACGAAGTTGACGAGGAATAAAGATGTGTGAGCTTTGCATTCAGGCGTACCCAGACGATGACGTGCGCGGGGGGATGGATAATGGGTCGTGCGGAGGGCTCCTAGGATGTCGCAACAGGAGGGGGCTTTCTCAAAGCACGCAGTTCTGTAGGCATACTCGTGAATCTGAACGCCTGAAGGCGGCTCGCGCTCTCGCGAGTGCCAGATTCCCTCGGTTCGGGGTGAACAAAACGCAGGAGACTGTCCGGCTCTTATACGAAATATCGAAGCGGGACAATGTCACGCCGGCGGCAATACTCCGCACGAGCCCCTCCGTAAATTTCGCGGAGCTCAAAGAATGCCTCCTGCACAAACGGTTCCCGCACGCCTCTCTCCGCGGTGAACCCTCAAAGGCCTTTCTCCCCAAACTCTCCCTGGATCCCGCCGCCCGCCTGGTGCGCGGGCCGGGCACATTCAATCCGAAGCGGATCATGGTGGAGGAATCGGCAAGGAATTCAGATCTCGAACGAAGGCTGCGAGACGCGTTTCCCCGCGCGGTCGTCTCGGAAATCCCGAGCCTCGAGGCATACCTCTCAACACAGGAGGAATTCGGGATCGCCGATTACAACAGCAGACGCACTACCGTCTTCGTCATACGCGCGCGGCATGATTTCTTCAAACGGTGCCCATGCACAAATGGGGCGGTGCCGTGCGGCTACCATATCTTCAATCTCGGTTTCGGCTGCATCTATGAGTGCAGCTACTGCTACCTGCAGGAGTACGCCAATGCACCGGGGATCGTCCTGCCGGCCAACATAGAGCATTTCTTCGACCGCTTCGCGCGGTACACATCATCGCCCGCCGCCGTTGCATGGCGGCGGGGGACCCGCATGCGCATCGGGACCGGCGAGTTCTCTGACTCACTCATGCTTGACCACCTCACTGAATATTCCCTGCCGATAGTGGAATTTTTCAAGCGGCACCAAGACGCGCTCTTTGAGTTTAAGACGAAGAGTGCGCGCATCGACAATCTGCTGAAGGCCCCCCACGCCGGCAATATCGTATTGAGCTGGTCGCTGAACCCGCAGAAAATAATAGACGAAATTGAATGGTACACCGCGCCGCTCTCTGCGCGTCTCAATGCAGCGGCACGTGGCGCCGAGGCGGGCTACGCGATAGGGCTGCACTTTGATCCCGTGATTCATTTTGAAGGGTGGGAAAAAGAGTATGCCGGTGTCATAGAAGAAGTCTTCGATACACTGCAACCTCAGAATATCGCGTGGATAAGCATCGGCACACTGAGGTTCAGGCCACGTCTCAAGCAGATCATCGAGAACCGCTTCCCGGACAACACCATCCTGGATGGAGAATTGCTCCCCGGCTACGACCGCAAGCTCAGGTATCCGGTCAGCACACGCCACGCTGTGTACAATCGCCTTATGACGATGCTGCTCAAACACTCAAAGAAACTTCCGGTCTACCTGTGCATGGAAGACCGGAAAATGTGGGAAATGGTAGGGCTGAAGTTCCCATTTGGCGGAGATCAAAACCACAATTCTAACCACAGATAAACACAGATGACAAGCCGCGGATCGCCACGGGTAAACACGGAGATTTTGAGTTGTTGAAACAGGATGCACGCAGATGCTCACTGCAGTAGAAAGTGCAAAGCTTACGGCGCTGAAAATAGTGATGCCGTACACTTTCAAGATTTGGCTTTGAACTGTATTCCGGGCTGTGTTCATCCGCGTTGATCCGCGGCAAAAACCTTATGAAAGAAAATGTCAGCGTGATTATCCCGACGTACAACCGGGGGCCTTTCCTCAAAAAGGCGATTGAGTCCGTGCTGTCGCAGAGCTATCAGGAATTTGAACTCGTCGTCGTGGACAGCCACTCAGGTGACGACACACCGGCCATCCTCAAGGGCTTCGGGGACAGGGTCACCGTGCTTCAGGCGGCGCACGGAAACCCCGCCGCGGCGCGCAACCTCGGGATCAGGCGCACTCACGCTCCGCTCATTGCCTTCCTCGACTCAGACGACTGGTGGCAACGGGACAAGCTCTCGCTCCAGCTCAGGGCGATGGATGAAAATCCCCCGTACCTCATCTCACACACGCAGGAAATATGGTACAGCGGGGGGGAGATTCTGCGGCAGAGACGAAAGCACCGGAAATACCACGGCTGGATATTCGATAAATGCCTCCTGCTGTGCGCGGTCAGCCCCTCCACGGTCATCGCGCGGCGCGAGCTCTTCGAAGCGGTCGGTATCTTTGATGAAAGTTTCGTCTGCTGCGAGGACTACGAACTCTGGCTCCGCGTGAGCGCGAGGTATCCCTTTCTCCTCGTGGATATGCCGCTCACCTTTAAGGACGGCGGGCGCGGGGATCAGATGTCCCGCATCCACCGGGTGGGGATGGACAAATTGAGGATACGGGCCCTCTTGAAAATACTGAGTGAACCCTCACTTCTGAGCGAAGCGCAGAGAGCGCTGGCAGTGCGCGAACTCGAAAAGAAATGCCGCATTTATGGAGAGGGCTGCATTAAACATGGGAAAATCGAGGAGGGCAACCACTATCTCGAGTTGCTGAAATTACTTCCGGTTATCCAGATTTCTCCCCATCAGCCAGACTTCACCCGGTGAAACACCCGCCAGCGCGGGGGCAGGGTACCGCGAGAGGAGCACAAATCCCATTTTGGTAAAAAATCTCTTTCCCGGCCCTGTGGGTGTTGACACATGAATACCCTTTACCCCGTCCGAATTCAGCCGATCGAAAAATGCTTCCAGTAGTTTTGATCCGAGTCCTGTACGCTGCGCATCCGGCGCGATGTCTATATGACAGTGTGCGGGGTATTCCGCCATGATTCTTCGCACGACCCGATAACGGCGGAGGCCGAGCACCGTGACCGCGACAATGATTCGCCAGACTCCGATGCGGTGCCAGTAGCCATGCCTCACAAATCGAAAGAGGAGACGCGGAACAATCGCGCGCGCGAAGATGCGCTCGAACCGTTTCGTATCAGCGCACCCGGTGAGGTAGCCCACAACCCGACCGTCGGCCTCTGCAACAAAAAGCGATCCTCTCTCGAACCTTGTATAGTAGCCCAGGACTGCTTCGGCAACAAACTCCCGGTCATTGCAGAGCGGCTCTATGGACTGGCCATAGAGGGCGGTCTCAACGCAGATGTCGCGGATCACCTCCCAATTTGTCTCCCGGTAGGATCGGATCATAGCGCACACTTATGGAAGTGGAGGGCCTTTCACTCCCTCGTGAGCGTGAATATCTGCCACGCAGTATATGATCGGGGGACAACACCAGAAGTCAAGCCGCAAGCCTGCACAAAAATCGCCTCAGGATCTCCGAGCACACGCCACGGGATCGTCACAACACCGACGTCATTGCTTAATTCAGCATTGATCTCATCCGAAGGAATTTTCACATCCTGGTCATGAGCGACCAGCACGCCCATGAAAGACTCGACGCACACCTTGGGCATCTGCTCGAACGGCGTGTCATGGCGGTACCCGAAGGCGCCAATGGATATCCCCATCCTGTACTCAAGCGGGTGCCGCAGGCCAACCTTCACCTCCAGCCCCTCCCCTGTGTTGCGGTATGCCACGCCTGCAACATAACCACTCGGCTCTCCACGCTCATAGTCTGACGTCTCCGCGCTCGCAACCGCCTCACGATGTGGACTCCACGCAGCCGCTTTCATGAGCGACACCGGCTCAACGAGCGTGAAGAGTTCGTTGCGCCGCGCAAACGCCGTCAGCCAGTAGCCGCTGTCCGACATCTGGCTCTTATAGAGCCGGATTGCTTCGTACTTGCGGCGCACCTGGTCGGGTGTGAGCTCAAGTATCCATGAGCGCGCTCGCTCGTCGGCAAGGCGTTCCGGAAATGAAAGCCACTCATGCGGGCGGTAAAAGTAGGGGCGGGGCCACGGCCCCATGTGTATGGGGTAGGTGAAAATCTGGGGCTCGGGGATCCGGCCGGCGAGGTTCAGGAGCGCGACGCGCAGGAACAGGAAGTGGGCCCGATGATCAGGATTGGCGTCAATCGGGTGCGTCACGAAAATGTGCGTGGGACGGAAGTCGAGCAGCTCCCGCTCGATATCCGCCACAATCGATTCGCCCTTATAGGGCTTCCCATAGCCCGGCGCCTCTCTGTACGGCACATGCGTAGTGTCGGTGAGCATGCTGTGCAGCGGCGGCGACGTTCCCCAGTGCCTGTTCCAGATGTCGAGGGTGTCGTGATCCGGATACCCCAGGAACACGAGCTGCTGAACGGGAACGCCGAGAAAGGCCATCGCCTCTATCGCCTCGTGGATTCTGATTTCTCCCATGTTCCGATTGACCCTCGGGCTCAGCCAGGGACGCATTCGGTATACCATGAACGCGAGCTGGTTGTGGTCGCCGCTCGTCAGGTACACCACCCGTACCGCGGCGCCTACCGCTACCGCCTGCTGGATGAGCCCGCCGCACCCGAGCGTTTCATCATCTTCATGGGGTGCCAGTATAAGGATTCGACTGGGCACGGCGACCGCCGTAAAGGCGGGAAGCGCCGGACGCACGGGCGCGGCGCGGCGGGGAATGAGCAGCACCACCACGAACCCTACGATTCCCAATGCGAACAGCAGGAGAAACCACCACGCGCCATGCAGATGCCAGTTCATATCTCACACATCATAATACATACTCCCACCGAGCGAAACCAGATACCCTGCGAGAGATCTCACCGCGGGGAGTGCGTGTAGCGAACACAAAGAAACATAATGGATGCTCAGTGTCTTCAGTGGTTAATTGTTCTTACCACTGAAGTCACTGAATGCACTGAAGTTGGGTTCCTCCACTCCGCGGCTCCGTGGTTAATACTGCATGGCACCCATTGCATGACTGCGGGATTACCATTGCCGGAGAGGATACGCACCGGCTCACCGTTCCTCACGCGATCCCAAACCTTCCCTCGCGCTCTTTGATCAGGCCGTCTTTGACGAGCTGCCTGATATTCCTCCTCACCCTCCTGGCCTCCACGCTCAGCCGGGCGACCAATTCCCGCGCCGAGAGCGACTGTTCCGCAATGCACGCCCTGAGAATCAGCCCCCTGATCTGCCTGTCCGAACCCTTGAACGAAGTCTGTTTCCGGTAACGGGCGCTCTTCCTGTTTGGATTCCCATGCGTTGCCTTGAGCATGGACCCATAATCCATGAGTGCATTGTACCACTTTCGCGGACGCGCGGCATCGAGCGTCTCCTCGACCAAAGAAAGAATTTCTTCATCACTCACCACCCGCCGCGCCCGGAAGAAAAAGTGAATGAACACGGTCCGGACATTGGTCTCGATGAACGCGACCGGGATCTCAAACGCGAAGGCGGCGATGGCCGATGCCGTCGCGGGCCCGATCCCCGGGAGGGTTTGCAGATCCTCTATCCCGGGGGGCAGCTCCCCCTCCCACTCACTGATCACGCTCTCGGCGATCCTCTTCAACGCGAGCGCCCGCCGATTATATCCCAACCCCTGCCATGCCCGGAGTATCTTCCTCAGCGGCGCCCGGGCGAGCGCGCGGAAGTCAGGAAAGGCGGCGGTAAATTCCCGATATTTCCGCACCACCCTCTCCGCCTGAGTTTGCTGCAGCATGACCTCTGAAACGAGAATACGGTAGGGATCGCGCGTGGTCCGCCAGGGGAGACGCCGCCCATGCAGGGCGTAATGTCGGTATATCGTTTCCCTGAACGAACGGATGCGCGCGGGCGTGAGCGGCATTGTGCTCATCTCGCCCCTCCCCGAGGGATCGGTCACGCGCGACTTTCGCGCATGCGTTCTCGTCGCCCGCTTTGATTTGGGAGCTGCCATATACCTCATTATAACGGAATCGACTCATACTGAAATTAATAATCCAGTCAGTGATTTGAAACGCGGTACGGATGTATGGTATAGTACTTATGTGATGAAGATATCGATCGGCATACTGCTTGCAGGCTCCCTCTCTGTCATCCCCTCACTGGATGCCGATACCGTCACCTGCAAAGACGGCAGGGTGATCCATGGCACGATAACAAGCGAAACGGAAAACGAGTTGACCATCGGCCTCTACGGAGAGCAAGTGGTCATTCCCCGCTCGAAAATTCTATCCATCACGCGGGCTACCCCTGAAGACAATCAACGGCTTGAAAAGGAGTTTGAACAACTTGATGCACACTACAAAGAGGAGAGCCGCGAGCGGGAAAAGCAGGATGCGGAAAACGGCCCGGCAGAGTACACACCCATTCCATTCCCCACAGAACCTCCCCCCCCTGACGGCGATTTCGAGGAACCAGAAGTAATAGTCTTCCCGGCATATCCCCCCCAGGACGTGGCGCCTCCCTCGGGAGAAGCAGCGCCTCCAGGACCACCGAACAGGGTGCAAGAGCGGTTGTCCTGGGAGCAAGAGGTCCATCAGGCGATTCACCAGAAACGCGTGATCCCCGGCATGACGGAGAAACAGGTAGAGTCGGCGTGGGGGTTCCCCGACCTGATCCATCCAGTGCATGGAACCTACACCTACACCGATCGGTGGATCTATGACCGCGATGATAGCGGAAAGGTGAGTGTCTATTTCAATAATGGGATCGTGGTGGAAATCTATTAAGCGCGCTGTGCAGGTAGCGCCGCTGCGATCTTAGTAAACGGCTAAACGGGGAGACTGGCCGGGATCTTGACAAGCCATCTTTTTGGTGTTATATTTTATTTGAATAAATAATGGGGCTCAACATGGAATGCGTCCAATACCTTGACTGTTCCACTATCATCCTCAACCTCAGCGGGAGAACCCACGAAGAGGTTATTGCTGAACTTGTTGACACAATCTGCCAGGGGGGTAATGGGGATAGAGCGAAAATTCTGAAAAGTATCTATACTGTAGAAGACATCAAGAATACCGCCGTAGGGAAGGGAGTCGCAATCCCGCACGGCAGGACAGACGCGATACCCCACCTCAAGCTCGCGTTTGGGAGGTCTGAGCGCGGCGTGAACTGGGGATCGCCGGATGGCAATCTCGTCCAGATGGTGTGGCTCATCGTGAACCCCAAACACCAGGCCGACGAATACCTGAACGTGCTCTCCCAGATAACAAAGATTTCCTGCCGGCAGAATTGCCGCGAGGCCATCATGCTCGCCAGGGATCCTGCCGAAATAGTACGGATCGTGAAGGAATGCAGGAACCGAGAGCGGGCCCGAAATTAAGGGTTCCCTCCCTCTCTTCGATGCCCGATCCGCGGGCTCATATAATCATGATATTTGCTTTCCCTATGCCCCTCTCCCCCCACCCCACACACCGATCAGTCAAAAACCCAACGGTGGGAATAGATTTTAAACCTGCTCCCGCTGTGCTATAATATAGGGATGGAGCGCGAGATGCCGTGAACACCCCTTCCAACACAACCCCGAGCCTCAGCGGGAAAGAGATATATCGCCACATCTTCGAGCATGCGGCCAGCGCAATGTTCATCGCCGACGCCGAGACAGGAATAATTCTGGATTGCAATGCCCAGGCTGAAGCGCTGATCGGACGCACGCGGGGCCAGATTCTCGGGATGCATCAATCGGAGCTGCATCCCGAGGGCGAGGAAGAAAAATATAAGGAGCGATTCGCCCTGCACGTTCAACAGGGGAACATTGGCGATGTCGAAGTTGAAGTACAGCATAGCGACGGTCGGCGAATTCCCGTCATGATAAGAGATAAGATCGTGGAGGTGGATGGCAAAAAATTGATCCTGGGGATCTTCGTGGACATGAGCGAGCATAAACGCACCGAGGAAGAACTCAGGGGACTTAAGCAGCAAATCGAGTTCATCCTGGGCGCGACAAAAACGGGCCTTGACATCATTGATTCAGAGCACAACATACGCTACATCGATTCGGCATGGCAAAGCGTCTATGGAGATCCCGCGGGAAAAAAGTGTTATGAATACTTTATGGGGGCAAAACGGGTGTGTCCCGGCTGCGGAATTCCAAAGGCCCTCGCCACTAAAAAGCCGGTCGTCACTGAAGAAATACTGGTCAAGGAGAACAACAGGCCTATACAGGTGACCACCATTCCGTTCCAGAACGAAATGGGGGAGTGGCTCGTCGCCGAGATGAACGTTGACATCACCGAGCGTAAGCGAATCGAGAACGAAATAAAAAGATATCGCGATCAGCTCGAAAAGATAGTAGAAACACGCACCCGAGAACTCGAAAGACTCAACGAACAGCTCCGGGGAGACATCGCCGCGCGCGCGAAGGTTGAAGAGACTCTCCGGGAGCGTGAAGATTTCCTTGCGAGCATCTTCACAAGCATTCAGGACGGGATCAGCATCCTCGACAAGGAAATGCGCATCATCCGCGTCAACCCCACCGTGGAGCGGTGGTACGCGCACGCCATGCCGCTCATCGGCAAAAAATGCTACGAAGCCTACCATTCGCGGACGGCACCCTGCGAGGTCTGCCCAACGCAGAAAACACTCGAGACCGGCAGCGCAGCCTATGAGATAGTCCCCTTGAACGGTCCGGGAGGAGAGATTGTGGGGTGGCTTGACCTCTACAGTTACCCACTCATCGACAGGGCAACCGGCAAACTCACAGGGGTTATTGAATACATGCGCGACATCAGCGACCGCAAGAAAGCCGAGGAAGCACTGAGAGCATCCGAGGCCAAGTATCGCGCCGTCGCCGATAATACCTATGCCTGGGAATTCTGGATGGATCCCGACGGCCGCCTCATTTACTCATCGCCCTCGTGCGAGAGAATCACCGGCTATGCCGCGGAAGAATTTGAGGCGGATCCTGGCATGTTGCGCACCATTATCCACCCCGATGATCGGGCGCGTTTTGAGTCGCACGAGCAGGAACAAGATCACGGCACTTCCCCGTCCGAGATGGAGTTTCGCGTCATCCATCGCGGTGGGTCAGTCCGCTGGATCTCCCACGTCTGCCAGCAGATATACGACGCCGCTGACACATATCTCGGCACACGCGGCAGCAACCGCGACATCACCGAGCACAAAGTAGCCGAGGAGACTTTGCGGGAATCAGAGGAGAAATATCGCGCGCTGATGGATGGTGCGGTTGATGCTATATTACTTGCAAATACCGATGGGTATCTGCTGGAAGCGAATGAGAACGCCCTCAAACTTTTTGGGTATTCGAAGAAAGCCTTAATGGGGACGCATTTCACACATCTTCACCCTGAACAGGAGCGCGCACGAGTGGATGCCGATTTCAAAGGTGGTGTAGAGAGTGGGCGCAG
Source organism: Candidatus Auribacterota bacterium (assembly GCA_026392035.1). Taxonomy (NCBI): domain Bacteria; kingdom Pseudomonadati; phylum Candidatus Auribacterota; species Candidatus Auribacterota bacterium. The sequence continues at coordinate 15,292 of JAPLCX010000064.1, forward strand.
TTTTTTAACTGACGGCATAGTGCTCAGAAAGGATGGGAAACTAATTCCAGTGGATATCAGCACATGCGTCATTGAATATGCAGGCAAGAAGGTGGCACAGGGTATCTTCAGAGACATCTCGGAGAGAAAAAGAATAGAGCAGATGAAAGATAACCTCATCCGGGACGTCTCCCATGAACTGAAGGCCCCCATCGCCATGATGGAGATGGCGTTTGCCATGGGGCAGAAGGCGCTTGGGGCTGAAAATATTGATGATGCACAGAAGGCGTGGAGCATTGGCTCCAGAAATCTCAAGACGCTCAGCAAGGATGTGAACAACATACTGGGAATATTCTCGCTGAGCGCCAGAAGAGTAGTACCACAGCGGAAGCAGATTTCCCTTAAAAGGATGGTGGCCGAGATCGTGAGGGATTTGCGGGATCTCATCGCGCAGAAAAAACTCAGAGTTAAGATAGATATCCCGCGAGAGATCGACAAGATCTACGCTGACAGGAGAATGATGCGGACGCTCGTCCACAATATCATAGACAACGCGATAAAATTTACGAGACATGGCACCATCTCACTGATCGTTCGCTCTCGCGGAAATGAGATCTGTCTCAAGGTCAAAGATACGGGCCGCGGTATCGCGGAAAAAGATATGGGTGTGCTATTCACCAGATTCTTCAAGCATGATCCGTCAATGCAGGGGACGGGACTCGGCCTGGCAATCTGCAAGGACATCGCCGGGATATACGGCGGTACGATCCAGGTCACCTCGGCAGGAGCGGGGAAGGGAACCACGGTCACAGTGAAATTGCCGCGCGCAGTGCTGGGTATCTGAGCGCGGGAAACATGGAATACCACAAGAGGGTGAATGGATGAAGCGCATACTTATTGTTGAAGATGACCCCGACATGCAGGCAATTTACAAGTTCATGTTTAAGGATGAAGCCCACAAGTATGCGATCCAGATCACGGGTAACACGGCGAGAGCGTTAAAATCAATCAGACAGCGGCGCTTTGATCTCATTATCTCTGATATCATCATGAGGGACATGAGTGGTGAATCCTTTCCTGTCCAGGTAAGGCAGGAAGGGAAGAACAACGTGCCCGTCTTGGTGGTGAGCGTGCTGAACCCCGACATGCTGGGACAGCTCAAAAATATGCACCGCGTCTATTTCCTCCAGAAACCGATCACCAGGGAAAAATTGCTGAATAAGATTGGCAGGATTGTGCGGTCGTGAACGATCCCGCCAGTGCTCTAGATGGAGCAGGCTGAACAACCCCTCGTACGAGAAAGGAGCAGTGCCATGAAAGCCGTTGCGATGTTATGCGCAGCAATCGTTCTTCTCGGCCCCGTTGCAGATAGAGCGTTCGGTGCCGAAAAAGCTGATGAAGGAGCCATACGGGAAGCCTTCAACACCAACGCGGCTCTTTACATACAAACGACGCAAGCGGATTTACAATCCAATATAAACTTTCCGAATGTCGGCGTCACCCTCCTCTCGTCCGGTATCGAAAAAACAGACTCACTGGTCACTCCGTATAAGGGGAAGGCCGAGTATGTCATCGAATACGATAATCCCGCTGAAAAAGGCTTGCGCAAAACTCATCCGTATATCATGCGCTGCACCTACTTCAATGGGAAATGGGACATTGACCCGCACGGGCATGCTCGCAAGAAGAATATTGAAGACCTGGAGCCGCCCCTGTCAAAAACTCGTGTCTCTCCTGACGTGTAAACACGAAGAGCCACCCTCAGGTAACTGACCAATAACCTTTCGCCGCGCTTTCCGCTTGCCACGCCATTTCCCATAGTCTATGATGGTGGAACCGGGAGGATCGTTGATATGCTTGCGAAGGTTCATTCAGGTTCCATCCACGGCGTCGAGGCGTATCCCGTTGAGATCGAGGTTGATGTCTCAGGAGGCATCCCGGCGGTGGTCATCGTCGGGCTCCCCGATACCGCGGTAAAGGAATCCCGGGACCGCGTCAAAACAGCCATCCAGAATTCCGGTTTCGTGTACCCCGAGGGGCGCCTCACCGTCAACCTCGCCCCCGCGAATATCAAGAAGGAGGGTCCGAGTTTCGATCTCCCCATCGCCGTGGGGATTCTCGCCGCCGGCAAACAGATCGATCGCGATCGCCTTGGCGACTTTATCATACTGGGTGAGCTCGCCCTCGATGGGAGCGTGCGCGCGGTCAGGGGCGTGCTCCCCATCACCCTCACGGCGAAGCAGGAGGGACGGAAAGGCATCATCGTCCCTGCGGATAACGTCGCAGAGGCCGCCGTCGTGGAAGGGATCAACGTTTACCCGGTTGACTCCCTCGCGGCGCTCGTCAAGTTCGTCGAGGGAGAGGCTGAGATCAATGCCGTCACGCTGGATATGAGCGAGGTGTTCGAGCGGGCGCGCACTTACCCGATTGATTTTTCCGACGTCAAGGGGCAGGCGCACGTGAAGCGGGCACTCGAGGTCGCGGCGGCCGGCGGCCACAACATCATCATGATCGGCCCTCCAGGGTCAGGCAAGACAATGCTCGCCAGAAGGCTCCCGACAATCATACCCGAGATGACGCTCGATGAGGCCCTCGAGACGACCAAAATTCACTCAATTGCCGGCCTCCTCGATCGGGGAACGCCGCTCGTGGCCACGCGCCCGTTCCGCAATCCGCACCACTCAATCTCGGACGCGGGGCTGATCGGCGGGGGAACCTACCCGAGGCCCGGCGAGGTGAGCATCGCGCACAACGGCACTCTCTTCCTCGATGAGCTGCCGGAGTTCAAGCGGAATGTGCTCGAACTCCTCCGCCAGCCGATCGAGGACGGCTATGTGAACATATCCCGCGCGGCGGGGACAATCACCTATCCCGCCCGCTTCCTGCTCGCCGCCGCGATGAACCCATGCCCGTGCGGATTTTTTACCGATCCCCAGCGCACCTGCCGCTGCACGCCCGCGCAGATCCAGCAGTACATGTCGAAGATCTCGGGGCCGCTCCTGGACAGGATCGACATCCACGTGGATGTGCCCGCGGTGAAATACCGCGAGCTCGCGGGGGAAACGATCGCCGAGAGCTCTGAGGCGATGCGGAGCCGCGTGAGCGCCGCGCGCGGACGCCAGCTCGGGCGGTTCAGCGAAGAGAAGATCTACTGCAACGCCGAGATGAACCACCGGCAGATCAGGAAGCACTGCCGGCTGAACGCGGAAGGGCAGGAACTCCTCAAGACGGCGATCACCGAGCTCGGCTTGTCGGCGAGAGCTTATGACAGGGTGCTGAAGGTTTCCCGCACGATAGCCGATCTCGAGGGGGGCGGCGAGATACTCCCGCCGCACGTCTCCGAGGCGATCCAGTACCGGGTGCTGGACCGGCAGCTGTGGATGTAACTACAGCCCAAGGTTGAACGTTGAAGGTGTAAAGCCTTTTTACAACACGCTCAGGCGTCCCCTTATCATGTCCAGCGAAAAGCGGAACACGATCATCGCGCTCTTTATTATCGTCGCTGCCACGCTCATCTCGTTTTATCCCTCGCTCCACGGCGGCTTTGTCAACTTCGACGACGATCGCTACGTCTATCGCAACCCGATGATCAGGGACTTGTCCTGGCAGGGAACTGCGACGATATTCACCTCCACCGACTACGCCGTGATCTACTGCCCGCTGGTGTTCCTCTCTTACGCGATTGAATACCGCTTTTTCGACCTCCACCCGTACGCATATCACATGACCAACCTCGTCCTCCACTTGTGCAACTGCGTATTGGCGTTCTGGTTCATCCTCCTGTTGAGCCGCAGCATCTCCACCGCGCTCATCGTCGCCCTGCTCTTCGGCGCGCACCCGCTCCGCGTCGAATCGGTTGCCTGGATCACCGAGAGGAAAGACGTGCTCTACGCGTCCTTCTTCCTGGCTGCGCTCGTCTGCTATTGCTATTACCTCGCACACAGGTCAACCATGAGGTATCTCGGCGTTGTTCTATTCTTCCTTCTCTCCCTCCTCTCAAAACCGGCAGCGCTGGTGCTCCCGCTCGTCCTCCTCCTCTGCGACTATCTCCGCGGCGCGAAAATAGACAGGAAGAACCTTCTCGCAAAACTTCCCCTCTTCTCAATCGCCGCGGCCTTTCTGATCCTGGGGTTTTTCGCCGCAAAGGACTACGCGCGCACGGGGCCCGCGTTCACCATGTTCGACCAGCTCTTTATCCCCCCCTATGCCCTGCTCTTTTACCTCTACAAATCCATCGTGCCGGTGCGCCTGTCATGCCTCTACCCTTTCCCCGTAAAGCATGGTGATTTTCTGCCTGCGGTATTTCTCCTCTCTCCCCTCATACTCATACTACTCGGCGGGCTGGTCGCGTTCTCAACACGCTCCACAAAAAAATTGGCCTTTGGGAGCTTGTTTTTCCTGATCACGGTCCTCCCCGCCCTGCAATTCTTCCCCACGGGCACGGCGATTGTCGCCGACCGCTTCATGTACATCCCCTCGATCGGGCTGTCATTTCTCCTGGCCGAATTGATTGCATGGCTCTACGGGAGGAAGAGGAAGTTTGTCGCGCACCTCGCGGCCGCCTCGTTCGCGGTGCTTATCGTGGCGCTGTCCGCCCTCACGCGGAGCAGGTGTGCGGTGTGGAATAGCAACATCGCGCTGTGGGACGATGCCGTTCGTAAGTACCCCGATGGCTACATTCCGCTCGCCTATTTCAACCGGGGCATTGTGTATACCGACATGGGGCTGTATGAAAAAGCTGTTTCCGATTTCAATAGAGTGCTCACGCTCTACTATCGCGAGCGGGGAATGGATGGAGACCACGCCGAAACCTGCCGCACCATGATGGCAACCGGCGGTGGACCCGCGGAGGCATATCACTTCCTCGCCTCCAGGTACGCTGAGATAGGCAAGACCCAGGAGGCGATCGGCTGCCTCAATGTGTCCAGACGGCTGCGCGGCGAGAGCGGCGTTCCACTCCACACGGCGCCGCCCTGAGGTGAGGGCGTGAGGTAACCCCTTAGTCACAGGGGGAAAACAGTATAAACGACTATCCACTGATTTCACTGATGAGCACGGATTTTTAAGTAGGTTATCAGTGTAAATCCGTGTTAATCCGTGGATGAAAACACTGCGTGAAATGAATTAGTGCCCACCGTGACTGATGTATTACGGCGCACGCTCATTCCAGATAGAGAAAAGGATGCGAGCTGTGGTATCATTTGAACCTGCGCTGACAGAACACACCGGAGAGGGGGAGCCAAATGGGCCTGACGCCCGAGCAGCAGGATGTGTTAAAACTCATGCGCGGCATCGTGGAGGGCTACCACACGCTCAGCATCGGCAACGCGCACGCGCTCAAACGGCTGGCCAGGGACTACTTTAAGGTTGACCTGGATGTGGCACCGACCATTGAGGCGGTACGCAGCCGCCGCGGTGACCTCATCTACACTGAACTCAACCGGCTCCAGGCCGTGATCAGCGAGATTGAGGAGCACGGTAGATGAGCGGGAAAATCCTCGTCGCGATCGGCACCTACAACGAGCGGGAGAACATCGCGCGCCTCGTGGAGCAGGTGCTGTCCGTTGCGGGCCGCGAGCCACTGGACATACTCATCGCGGACGACAACTCGCCGGACGGGACAGGCCAAATCGCAGACGAGCTCTCGAAGAGGCACGCGCGCGTCCACGTGCTCCATGGCCCGCACAAGCGCGGCCTCGGCAGGGCATACCTCGCCGCCTTCGCGTGGGCACTCCCGAAGGGATACGACACCATCATCACCATGGATGCCGATTTCTCGCATGACCCGAACTATCTCCCCGAGATGTTGACGAGGAGCCGGGAGTGCGACGTGGTGATCGCCAGCCGCTACGTGCCGGGAGGCGGCGTGAAGAACTGGCCATGGTATCGCAGGGTGGTGAGTCGCGGGGGCAGCATCTACTCAAGGCTCGTCACCGGCCTGCCGGTCCGGGACGCCACCGGCGGGTTCAACTGCTACGGGCGGAGCGTGCTCCAATCGATCGGCCTCGAGACCATCCAATCGGAGGGATACGCGTTCATGATCGAGATGAAGTACCGGGCATGGAAGAAGGGATTCCGCCTCTGCGAGATTCCGATCGTCTTTGTCGACCGCACGCTCGGCGCGTCAAAAATGTCAAAAAGGATCTTTCTCGAAGCGTTTTTCCGCTGCCTTCAATTGAGATTCTCGCACTGAGGACCCGATTCTAAGGACCTCGCATATATCGCGCGCGCTCCCATCAGGTGAATTCTCCGGAAGCCTGATTCCCTGAGGCGCCGTCGCACATCTCTCGTGAGCAGCCCCCTGGCGATGACAATGTAGTTCGGCTCCTCGCCCCGCTTCAAACTCAGATGGTAGTGGTAGCCAGTCTTCCCCATCAGCTCTTCAGGCGTCCGCGCACTGCGGATCGCATGTTCGAGGAGCATGTCAGGGGTGCGCGGGGCCGGCGAATACCTCTGGTATTCGTCCAATGTGCCAAAGGCCTCAAGCGGGACATTGTGGCGAAGGTAGAAATATCCTCCTGTTTCCCACCAGTAGGCACCAAGCACGGTGACCGCCCTCACATCGTTTTTCCTGCTCAGATATGCGAGGGCTGACGCGTATCCGCTGTTCTGCCGCCATGGGAAATGGAGGCCCTTGACGCATGAGAGGAGCAGGATGGCAACCACCACGGTTGTCGCAAAGAATCGCTTGAGCCCGGAACTGCCGATTCTCGCCGAGAGCCCCGTGAGGCCGGCCGCGATCGAGACGAAGAGGAGGGGGAGCGCGGGGGCTAGAAATCGCGCCTCTTTATGGAGCAGGACAGAGAGGATACCGACGAGCAAGAGGGCAGAGCCACCTATAAGGGGAAGCTCGTGGAGGCCGTAGAGGAACAGAAGTGCCACCAGCGGCGAGAGCGGGTAGAATTCGTTCCAGAGCCACGCGAGATAGAAATACCACGGCTCCGCTCCCCAGAGGGAAGCCGGAAGCCCTGTAAAGTGGAATGCGAAGTAGGCGCGCAGGGAGTGTACGGCGCTGCCCCACCGGACCCAATCGATCGCTCCCTGGAGGAGGAGGCAGATCGAAAAACCAACTGCCAGTGCCAGGAGGCCTCGCAGGTCGCGTCGCACACAACAATAAATGGAGAGCGGCAGGAGGAAGATCGCGACCTGGAAGCGGATAAAGAAGGCCACTCCCATGAGCAGGCCGCCGAGAAATCGCCCCGTCAGGCTCCCCCCACGGTTCAGCCCTATCAGGAGAAACGGGAACAGGATAATATTCATGACGAATGTGTCCGGGAGCGTGCGCACGCTGTAGTATATGAGTAGATACCAGAATGCGCAGAGGAGCGAGGCGATCACCCCCGTCGCTCCGTCCCGCAACTCCCTGCCAAGGAGATACGCCCCCCAGACCAGGCCGAGAGAACAGAGCGCGTTGAAGGACCGGACAATGACAACGCCGGATATCGGATCATCCAATCGAAGGATGCGGACAAGCCACAGGAGAGGTACATAGAGGGCGGGGAAAAACCAGAATCGCGCTCCGAAAACGAATTCCCATGGAACGATGCCGTAGCCGCACACGATGCGGTGTGCCTGCTCGAGGCTCTGGAACGGCTCATCGGGGTGCATGTACCCAGATGAATGGACGGCCGCGACTGCCCTCACGACTGTCGCCAGCGCGAGGACGGGGAGGAGGGCCCGCATGCCGGAGTCACCTCGTGGGCGCATGGTCAGTCCCTATGGATGTCGGGGGCGTATCAACAGCGTAGACGAAGATAGAGTGACCCACCTGCGCTGCCGGGCGGCGCTCTTTCAGCCAGTCTAACGCGTGCTTGTCGTCTCTCCGGACGCACTGCAGATCCATCGCGGAGATGGCGACGTAGCCGCTCACGCCCTCGACGTTCGCCGGTAGCGGCGCGTGCTTGATCGCATAGTAGTCCAGCACATCGGGATAGAAACCGCATTCCCAGATCCGATCAATCCCCTTTTCCCGCAGGTAGTTTTTCAACCCCTTGACGTCCTGCCCCCAATCCAGATTCGAATCGACGAGATACCTGTATCCCTGGCTCGGGCCGCCGATGAGCTCATTGAAATACGCGAGGTAGTGCGGGTAGATGGAGAGTGATGACGCGAGGTGCCAGGCGAGGAGCAGGCACATGACGGGCGCGAGGAGCTTGCGCCGCTCGGGCGCGGGCATCGCCAGTCTCGAGATGAAGACGAAGAGGAAAGGGTATATCGGCAGGATGTAGCGGAGGCCGATATTTATTTTCCCCAGCATGCAGGCGGTGAAGAAGAGGAGCGGGGGCAGTACGACGAAGCACTCGCTCCCCCAGTCCGCGCGCGCCCTTTTAAACAGTGCGAGCGACAGGACGAAGAGGATGAGGATCGCGACAGGTGTCTTTATGAGGAACGCCACGGGGAAGTAGTACCACCAGCCGGTGGTGGAATAGCGGCCCATGAGAAACGCGGGATGCCCCTCCGCGGCGTGCCGCAACTGGAACAGCAGGCCGCGTACGAAGCTGGGCGCAGGGCAGGGGAGTCCGAGCAACCGGGGAGGCAGGAGCCTGGCAGCCCTCCGCGGCAGTTCACCGATGAGCGATGCGAGCGGCGCTGTCTCAAAGCCGTACGCGGCCCATATCACGACCGCGGCACAGCAGAATACGACGATGAGCGGAGTAACCGCCGAGAGGATACGCGCGGGGAGAACCCGTGGCGGGCAATCTGCCTGCACAAAGGCTCGCAGCGCGGAGAAGGCCGCGGGGGAGAGATACGCCGCGCAGTAGAGAATGACATAGATGGGAAAGAGCAGGAAGGCGGAGAACTTGCTCAACTGGGCGAGGGCGAGGCACGTAGCGACAAGGAGCAGCCCCGGCCAGTTGGGGCGCCGACAGAAACACCAGAGCGAAAAAACGGCGAGGAAGATGAAACAGGCCGCCGCCATATCCGAGGTTGCAACGCCTGCGTGGGCGAGGATATTGGGACAGAAGCAGTACAGGAAGAGCGCCATCACTCCGCTGAGCTTGCCGAAGAGCAGCGACGCCCACAGATACACCAGGAAGCCGAGCAGGCAGCCGCACGCAACGATGCCCATCCTCCCCCAGAAGATAATGCGCTCGGCGTCCACCCTGTTGTGATAGAGAAAATGGAGACCGAGTGCGGGCGAGTTCGCCTCCCGCCATGCGGGGTGATCCAGCGGCAGGTCCGGTTTCAGAAAGAGGAGGGGGATTGCGGCGATGTATTTACTCAGGGGCGGGTGCTCATAGGTCAGGCGGAAATTACCTGTTGTGAGCTCGGCGTAGCCGGGGAGGAACGTCACGATTTCGTCGGTGACCATCGACTGCTGCCTCATGCTGGCCACCGCCTGGAGCGCACACAGTGCCAGCAGAAGACAGATGAGTAACCGCGTGCTGCGTTCCGTCACCTCTCAGACTCCATACCTCACTGTACCGTAACGGGCGAGGTGGACATGCCGTTGCCCAGCCAGTTTCCGGGGCTCGCCGCACCGGCGCCCGCGGGCACAATGACCGCCTCGAGCGTGTAGATCCCCGCGGGGATGCCATTCGGTATCCGGAACTGCAGCGCGCCCGCGGCATTCCCGTTCGGGTTGAAACCGCCGGCGACCGGACTGATGCTGGTTGACCATCGGAGTTTTGAGTCCGCGACCCACAATTTTCCATCCGGCACATTCGCCCCGAGGTCAACTGCGCAGACAACAGCTAATGTCCTCATCTTTGCTTCTCTCCCTGAATCACGGGTACACAAAACCCACCATGCTGAGTGTGATAGTAGTTTGAACCATTGTCGCGACCAAGACAAGCGAAAACGTCGATCTGCCCAGCCGCTCGGCGCAGCAGTGCGCGGCCACGATCTGAATCAAAACGGCGAGGAATATCCACAGCCTCGCCACCTCGCCCCTGTTGATGCCGATGAGATCGAGAAAGAGCAGCATGGCGGCGGTTGAGAGTGTGAGGAGCGGGCCCGGTTCCAGCAGCGTTTTCCAAATCTCCCCTCCACGCCCCACCCTGTTTCTCACGGCGGAGATGCCGCGCGCGAGCGCCCCTCCCATCGCGAAAAAGAAGAGGATCATCTGGGCGATGCCTGCACTAAAAAAGAAATCCTTTGGATTCTGGACGACCCATATCCCGTAGCTCCTCTGGTCGTGCAGGTTAAAATCTATCGCATCCCTGAGCACCATGAGAAAAACCTCAACGATATTGAACTCCAGCAGGAGGAGCACTGCGAGATGGAGGGCGAGAAATGAGAGGGCGGCGTATGCGATCATACCCACGAGCTGTGGCCGCTGGATCTTTCTCTCAAAGTAGTATTTCGCGCAGAGGGCGACACACACGATACCCATGACCAGCGGAAGCGGTTCAAAGAATAGCACGAGATAGATCGAGCACCCCGCGAGCACGAGATACGCCACGCCGCGTGACTCGAGGTACCTCAGGAAGAGGAGGAGCGTGAGGAGAATGAACACCGGCGTGACGGTGTTGAGGATCGGGAAGAAAAAGATCTTCGCGGGGATAAAGAGGTAGAGGATCAACGAGTAGATTGCGGTCTGGGCGTTATGGAATATGCGCTTCACCAGGGCGTAGGTCAGCAGCGCGCCGATGTTCGAGATGAGGATGACGAGCCACCCCATTACCCGTGGCGAGGCGGTGAGCGCGCGCATGAGCGAGAAGAACACGATCTTCCCCGGCATGTTGCTCCTCACGTGCCGCGGCATGCGCGGCGCGATCGTTTCGTAGTGCCTGAGGAGTTTATCCGCGCGGTATTCCATCGCCGGTTTATAGAACGAATTGGCCACGTCGCTCTTGATAATGGTTGCCAGCGAATATGGATACACTGAACGGAGCGTCAGCTGGATGAAAAAACCGGTGATGAGCCAGAGACAAATGAACCCGCGCTCGCGCCCCCCTATGTATCGGTTGGTGAGGAGTAGCAGCGCGAAGATGAACGGAAGGGCCGCGAGGGAGACAAGAATCGGAGCCCATGTGATGCCCCGGTAGTACGGATAGGTCCAGTTGCCCGGAGCCGACCCGAAGGAGATATTTTTTGTAGCGACGAGAGAAATAAAAATAAGTAACGCGGCTGCGATACATATATTCACCGCCGCTGCTTTACCAATTCTCAATCTGGCCATTTTTACCACCCGCGACATGGGCTCATCGCACACGATCGGGCGACAGGGCGTACGCGCACCTGGAGCGCTCCGGAATCAGGTAGAGGAGCATGAGAAAGATCATTTGGGCTGAAATGAGATAATAGTAATTGCAGAAGGCATTCTTGAGGACGAGGAGCGCGCAGAAAGAGACCGTGATGCTCGCGCGAAGGAAACCCGCGATGTTTTTGTCCTCTATGAGGAGCAAAAGGATGAGAAGGGACAGGATGAGCGGCAGGGAGATCACGGGAGGTATGTGTGTTCCGTAGCGGTTGAAGAGGAGGCTCTCGAGGCTGAGCGCATCGGGCCGGGACCCCAGTTTCAGATGGTGCATCACCGTGCTGTACAGGAATTGCCTCGGGGAAGCAATCAGATAGGGCAGGATCGTAATGAGCACGATCATCGAAATGACAAGGATTTTCTTCCCTCCCCCCTCGAGGAGAAAAATAAAGGGAAGCAGGATGAGATTATATTGCTTCGCGGCGAAGAATACCCCCAGGACGATTGTCCCGGCCCTCTGAGACCCACGGTAGATGAGGTAGATAGCCACACAGAGGAGGCCGGCTGAAATAGGCTCCGTCCATGCTTGCTCGAGCACGAAAAAGGACAGCGGATTGGCCAGATAGACCAGGGCCAACAGGGGAGCCGCGAGCTTCGGGTAAGAGTCCCCTCGGGCCATTCCATGCACCGTGGCGATCCGGTAGAGCATACACGCGCAGACAAGGTCAAAGAAGATAGAGCATGTGCGGATATCTCCAAATGCCCAGCGAAACGGCGCAAGAAGTGCAACAGTCACAGGAAAATAGAACAGCCCGGGCAAATAGGTGCCCGGCGGGTAGATCGCTGTATACGTCGCCCTGTAGGGATTCTCACCGGCGAAAAGAGCCCTCGTCGCCTCCTGGAGAATGTAGTACACATCTATGTGGGGTTTGGGTGATGCAAAGATGACAAAGACCTTGCCGGCGAGAAACATACCCGCGCAGAGGATGATCAAGAGGCGTAGCGCAAAAATGTGCTTCCGCCCCTTTGAACGGATGAGTGCGATCAGGATGCCTATGCCGAGCGGGAAGGCGCAGAGGCCACATGCATTGATCATACGATTGGAGAGAGGATTCTCGCAGTACATCAGGCTGTTGGTGAGACCAAGAATGAGAGAGAAGAGACAGAGACACGCAGAGAGGAGGATGAGTGGAGCCGTACTATTTGCCGCATGCACCTTCCTGAACAGGGGGCAATAGAGGAGGCCGAGCGGAGCCAGTAATGCGATGAGCGAGAGAGCTGCCCAGGAGCGGTAGCTGCCGAAGGTAGCGTATAGGACCGAGCTTATGGTGAGATACATCAGAAATAGTGGATAGAAACCATAGCTATAGCAAATCCCATTCGCCTCTTGTTTCACTGGAGTCACTCAGACCTGTAATTTTTTGCCATTCCGGTTGAATATCGAAAACCGGCCGAGCCGCAGTTTTTGGAGTACGAATTGCAGGGCGGTGCCGACCACCCCCCATCCATATGCCACACTCCTGCCGAATCCTATGGAGGAAGACTCCCTGGTATATTGCGAAGGCGCCGTCAGCTCGCCTATCCTGTAGCCGAAATAGATTGCCTGAGCCAAGATCTGGTTGTCAAATATAAAGTCGTCGGAATTTTCCAGGAGGGGAAGGCTTGAGAGCACTTCTCTTGAAAAGCCTCTGTAGCCGGTGTGGTATTCTGAAATTTTCTGGCCGAGCAAAATATTCTCCATGAAGGTGAGTGCCCTATTAAAAAAATATTTATAAAGGGGCATGCCGCCCCTCAGGGCCATGCCGCCCAATATCCTGGAGCCGAGCACGACATCAAACATTCCCGAGGCGATAAGTCCCGCCATGGCGGTTATCAGCTTGGGAGGATACTGATAATCCGGATGAAGCATTATCACTATGTCTGCTCCCTTTTTGAGAGCTTCCCGATAGCACGTTTTCTGATTGCCTCCATAGCCCCTGTTTTCATCATGCACGTGAACCTCAATTCCCAATTTTTTTGCTACGGAAACAGTATTGTCACTGCTGCGATCATCCGTGAGAAGTATCACATCGACAATTCCCCTGGGGATCTCGTGATAGGTTTTCTCCAGTGTCTTCTCAGCATTGTATGCAGGCAGCACCACAACTATCTTCTTGCCTTCGAGCATCTCACACCCCTCCAATCGAGAGCACGTTGAATTGTACGGGTTTGATTCATCAAGCCCGTATTTGACTCGGATTCGATAAAACTTGTCCTGAGCGGAGCCGAAGGATCCCTGCCCGGCCGGCAGGCGGGGAACCCCTACGACAGAATGATGTTCACTTCAGTCGAATATGCATCTCATACTTGTGACAACGGCGATGAGCAATGAAATCAGGGAGATCGCCACGCCAATTTTAAAGGAAGATGGTGAATAGTAAAAGTGCAGATTGTGATCGCCCGCAGTCGAGATGGCAACGAGCCTGAAGCTGCCGTTCGCTCTGTGGATCTTTACCTTCCGTCCGTCAATAAACGCCCTCCAGCCCGGAAAGTAATTATCGCTCAGGATCAGATAGCAGGGTCTTTCTGCGTGGATTTTCAGCGCTACCTCCCGCGGCCTGTAGCGCGTGATGGTGCAGGAACTGTTCGAAATGCCGCCCGCGTGGTACAGTGGCACATCCCGGTCGGCGACCAGCGCCTCACTGCGGAAGTCAAGTCCCGGCAGCTCCTTGAGCACCTCGTCGCCGGAGCCGACGACACGCACCCGCGGCACGAGGAAGGCGCGCGGCATGCACGAGAGGTTTTCAAATATGCGCACCGAGCGGTCAGCGTATGCGCACCGGTAGCGCTCCGGATAGCGCACGCGCATCGCGCGCCGAGGGTCCTGATCTTTCGCGCACATGATATATTTCACATTAAGGAAACTCGCCATCTCTTCGTTGACGCTGGTGACCACCTGAAAAAGGTTTTCAAAATTTCCGAGCGCCGACTGGAAGAGTCCGTATGATCCGATCCCCATGGCATCGTAGTTCCTCGGTTCCTGGATCCCGTACCAGGCGCTGAGGTCGGGGAAAAACAGATCCCCCATGAAGAGGCATCGATGCACCGATTGATCCCTCTGGAGGAAGCGGAGGGAGGGTGACGTAGGATAGAACTGGCTCTCCGGAATCGCGGGATTGAAACCGATTGCGTGGACACCCGTCTGCGCGAACATCAGCAGGCCCAGATACAGCGCCGCGCGTCTGCCCGTCAGCAGGCCGTACCGGCAGAGCAGGAGGATGAGAGAGGTCACCATGATGAACGCGAGGAATAAGATCGGCGGCGCGAGGTTGTGGCGAAAGCGGAACTGGAAGTTGTACGCTTCGAAAAAGGCCTTATTGGAAACGGCGAGCACAACTGCCGCAGCGAGGACAAGTGCCGCGAGTCCGATCACGGCTGCCGCACGCGGAGGCCGTGCGCCATTCTCTGTAATAGAATGGATAGAGAACGCCCCGATGACGCAGAGCGAGAAGCCGAGGCAGAAGAGCAGGCGGCTGTTATCGGCGATGTCGAGGAAGGGGACTGCGGTGAGGATCCGGTAGATCGGCTCTCTCTTGTATATCACGCAGAAGCACAGTGCTCCTAGGATCAGGTAGAACCAGACGTACCCCTTATTTCGCGCCGTGCTGAGGATGGCGAGAAGGGACAGGATGACCGTGGTCACACCGGCGAGTCCGCCCACGGACACGCAGTAGTTGGTGAACGGAGCGAAGTAGCTCTTGTGGCTTGGGTTTCCGTAGAAATCGGGAATCAGGTTGAGGATCGCCGCGGGGAGCGGGAGGTAGTGCGGGTTCGCCGCATATGCCGCCCGTCGAGTGTATGCCGTGCTCAGGAACAGGTACTCGAGAAAAGGGATGAGCTGGACGGCCGCCAAGCCCAACCCAAGGGCTGAGAAGAGGAGGAAGCACGCGAGCCTCCTCCGGCATTGGCCCCAGGAAAGTTCACCGGATAGCAACCTCCAGAGGAGGTATGCGAGCGCAATGAGAAGCACGTGGATGAGCGTCTCGATATGGCCGGCGAGGGCGGCGAGCGCCACGGAAAGGGCGACGAGGAGCGACGGCCATCTGCCGGGGGGACTCTGCCTGAGGAACTGCTCGATGAGAAAGAGCAGGAGGGGGAAGAAGATCATGACGCTGCTCAGCGGCCACTGGAGCCAGAACACATTGAAGCCGAGGAATGCGAAGTTCACGCTGCCGAACGTTGCGCCCCCCCTGTTGAGGCCGAGCGAGCGCAGGTAGAGATACGTGGAGAGCGCGATGAGGGAGAGTTTGAGAAATGCAGCGGCGACCAGAGCGATTTTCCATGGCAGGATATAGAAACAGAGATTGAGCGGAAAGAGCACTGCGGATTGCAGGTTGGCGAAGTGAGGTACGCCTGCGCCGGAGCAGGGGTTCCAGAGGGGGAAAGAACCGCCGAGGATCTGCTCGCGGCTGAATTTCAACCATGGGTGTATCTGGGTCACGATATCGGAGAGGAGCACGTTTCGTGGGGTGTACGGTACACCGGGAATGGAGAAGGGCGACCACATCTGGAGAATATCGGCAGGGGAAAAGTAGGCGCCGCTGAAGAGCGATAGTGAGAAGAATATGAGAATGGAACAAAGGATGAGTATGTGGTATTTCATGCGGGGCGCCGATCAGGCTCGGGTATACAAGATAATTGCTTTAAGATGGATCATCCCTTTGGCAACAACCAGTGCCGATCTGAAGGAGTATATTATATATATTCCGACAAGCACATCAGCAGAGGTTCCTATTTTAAGTACAACATGTACAGTGAGCGCTCCTTTTGAGTCTGGCTCTATAGCTGAGTTTCTGCATACCGTTTCATAATATTGTTATGTTGATCGTAAATGAGGATGATGCTATTTTTAATCTGATCGATTTTTTTCAACTCCCCAACGTCAATCTCCTTGTGTCCTCGCCATGTCCCTTCTGCGCCCGGCAGCCGAACGGCCTCTATGTCTCCTGATCTCCCTCCGTAGGCAAAAAAGAGCGCTTCTGAAATGCCATTTCTAAAAATAAATGCATATCCTATCGAAGATTGGATTCCGTCGGGGAGATTAACAAAATATACTTTGCGACCGGCTAATGAATCCGGTTCAAGCTCCTTTACCGATTTTATGATCCGTCTCACATTATATGACGCAGTCGCCCAATCCATTTCTCTTTTTTTTATGAAAAGCACTTGTGGAATACTAGCAGCAAGACATATCGTGATGAGTATGACTACGCTTATCCAGGAAGAGTGAGGACAGGCGTCAGCGGTCGACTTAGTGAATTTGCTGCCAAAATAGTTGGAGGAACGAACAAAAGCCATGGCCAGGATGATAGACGAGAAGCAACCGGGGAGGAAGAGGTAACGCGCTTCGACCACCGTGTAGATGGCCGGCAGGGAGATGAACAGAAGAAAACAGGCAACCAGGAATTTCATTTGCATTGAGCCAAGCCCCAATAGCATTCCCACACCCCCACAGGCAAAGAGCATGGCGCCGATTTTTACATAGGCGGGACAGCTCAAGTGAGAATATGTGGTGAGAAACGGGAGGAAACCGTAGAGCACATATTGCGTGTAGTTCACGGCTATTTTGCCGGGGGGATTTATCATGCTGAACGGAGCTTTGAAAAATAGGTACACGAACAAAAGCACGAGGAAGGGAATGAACTTTGCCGCCGCACAGGGCGGTGTTGATAATGGAGCAGCCGTGGGGGAGTGAAGCCGGGCAATATTGAAAACATGATATGCAACGAGAATGAAGAAAAGAGGAAATGCTGACTCCTTAGTAAAAACGGCACAGCAAAACCAGATGAGGGATAGTATATACCATCGCAGCTCCCCGCGATGGCAATAGATGTGGTAGGAAAGCAGTGCGAGAAGGCAGAAAAATGTGAGGAGGATATCTGCGGAGCACGATATCCAGAAGATAACCTCGCTATGGTAAAATGTGCACGCGAAAAGCACGGGGGAAACTATTGATACTATTTTATTATGGGTGATTTCAAGAGCAAGCAGGGAGAGCAGAACGCAATTGCATAGCTGAAATATAATTGCAGTTACGCGAAAGGCAATTGGAGAAGTAGAAAATAATTTGTAGATGATTGAAAATATGAAAAGAACGCAGGGCCTGTAGAATTCCCATTCTGAAGGGATGAGGGCGGCACGTAGGCCCCCCGAAGCCCATTTAAGGAGTACGAAATCATCCGATTGAAAATAATTATTGAGTGAATATGAGTAAAGGAGTACAAGGGTTAGCCCGCATATAATGATTACCCATGTTACTAGAGTAAAATAAGGCTCCAGATAAACTCTCTTCTCGGCGTTTGAATTTGGCATATGTAATGGTTTAGACATCATATTGGGCTCAATACGTTCGGAGTCATATTATTACAAAAATGAGAAATATTTGTATATCCATTCCCGGATGGAGTGTTTAATGTGGGTATGCGTGGTATCCAAATCACCTAGAGGCGGAAGTTCAAGCGGTGAGCGGGAGGGCGCGCTCCCTTGCTTAAAGAGCATTTAGATGCTATCTTATATCAGGAGAAGTAAATAGGAGATTATCATGAAATCGAGGATCATTATAGCTATCTTCATGCTCGCCAGCTTTAATGGTGTGTGCGGCGGGGGACAGATCAGCCCTGGAATTTTCTTCCAGGGGGGGGATAATTGGGCCGGGCGGATTGACTATTTTAACGACCAAGCCGGGAAGGCGCATCCTCTCATAGGGTACTCGGTGACGTGGACATATGAATTTGGCGTCAATTGGCCCGATTATATTGCTGAAACGGTAAAGGCGGGCTCTGTCCCCATGATGACATGGATGTCTTGTGTCGATGACATTATGGACAGCGACTATCCGCTTCAAAAGATTATCGATGGGGCATTTGACGACTATATCAGGCGATCTGCAAAGACGCTTAAAAACTATAACACGAGAATACTGTGCCGCTTCGATCAGGAGATGAATTTGAACATATGGGCCTGGTCAGTGACCGCCCCTTGGAACAATGGGGATCCAAAACAGTACGTAGCGATGTGGCGGCATGTGGTGGATATTTTTAAGGAAGAAGGCGTTACCAACGTTGAATGGATATGGTGTCCTAATGCCATGAGTTACACCCTGGCGACCTGGAATGATGTGAATAACTATTATCCGGGTGACGGTTGCGTTGATTGGATCGGCCTTGATGGTTATAGCTGGGGCTCTGCGAACACGAGTGGGAATGCAAAATCTGCGCTCTCCTTCCCGTGCATATTCGATCCGATTGTTCGCGATTTTCAATGCACATATAAGAAGCCGATCATACTATGTGAGACAGGATGTCTGGAAGATGCGCGATATCCGAAACCGAAGTGGATTGGCGACGCCTACGACTATCTTTTCCAATATCCATTTATAAAAGGAATCGTATGGCTTAACAGCTATAATCCAGAGACAGGAATGGAGGAGGATTTCCGCGTCATCCGTATGTATGATGATAAGTTGGGCGTGCCGGAAATCGTCACGAGCGCGTACCGCAATGCGCTCACCCCCGAGTCATTTATCACCTACCTGCCGACATTGGAACAAGCGACTCCATCGGAACTTGCGTGCAACCCGCTGCCGCGCGGCAGCGAATATCCGAAACATGAGATCTTGCTCAACAAATCTCCCGGTTCGATCTATCGGACTGGTGATGTGCTGGCTCCCGCATACTTCGTCTATTCGGCAACCAATCCAGCAAACATGTTCGTGGATCCTTATGTGGTTGTAAAATTGCCGAATAACACATATTACTCGTACACTAAATCTGGATTTGTTCGTGGAATCGTTCCTGCGGCAACTGGCTTCGCCGTGAAGAGAGAGTCGAGATCAATGACATTTTACTACACGTTCTCAGGTTCTCTTCCTGAGGGAGCCTATATTCTGTACAGCGGACTTGTACGGAAAGGCCAGAGCGCACTGGTAGCGGCCAATCGGTTGAGTTTCGACCAGGACCCGTTCACGTATCAGCGCTGAGAGCAACCTGTTGTTTGTTTGCCCGCCGGTTCGATCGGATTCCCCGGAGCAATCTCCAGAGTTTTATTTTGATGCGATGGCTGATTCGTCGGAGGCGGTTCAAAAACTTCCGGCGTTGTTTCTTGATCTCTGCGCACGCCGCCTGTAGTTTCTTGTTGTAACTGTCAAAAGTGGCCCAGTCAACCTGCTCGATCATTGCATTTTTGATATCCAGATCATCCCGCAGGAGATTCATCTGTTTTGCCATCTCCCAGAATACCGTTCCTGGCAGCGGGATAAGCGAACCAAATGAGACATTGGCAAACTTATGGCGATTCGCATTGATAAAACTCAATGTCTCTTCAATATCTTCTTTCGTCTCGATCGGGGTGCCGATGATAAAGCTTGCATTGACGATGAGACGATTCCGATAGCAGAGGTCGAGCGCTTCTTGATTGATTCGTTTTGTGCACCCCGTTTTATTGAGATAACGCAGGATTCGATCCGATGCCGATTCAAAGCCGAAGAAAACTTCGCGAATGTTTATTTTCTTGAGCAGTTGAACCACCTCAGCATTAATCAGGTTGGCGCGAGCATTACAGCCATACCATGCCAGGCGCTGCAAACCGTCAGTGCGCATGAGTCTGACGATATCTCTGAACCGCTGGAGATGGCCTATGAACAAATCGTCAATAAACCCAATACTTAATGGCCGATAGCGCTCGAGGACATACCGGAGTTCCTTCACTACATAAGGCGCGGTGAAGTAGCGATATTTTCCCCACATTCCCTCGTTGTAGCAAAACGCGCATCTGAAGGGGCACCCGCGCGATGTTACCATGTGCATATTTTTGTCATAGGGCAGGAAGCCTTTGTTGATGAAGATATCTCTGTCAGGGGCCGGATATTTGTCAAGTGTGCGATCTATCTTTCCCGGGTCGGTTCTCCTCAAGCAGCCGTTCTCTCTATATACAAGGCCGGAAATGGACGACAGATTTTCCGGGGCGATTCGCCGATTGTTCAAAAGCAGACGCGCTATTTCCGAAAAGCTCTCTTCCCCATCTCCAATTACGCCAATGTCAAAGCATTCCGACAATGATTCGGGCAATGCGGAGATGTGGACTCCCCCAACGACTATCGGTATTCTCGCTGCCTTCTTGATCTGGTGTGCGATCTGTGCCGCGGCCGTGAAGTTGCGCGTGATGGATGATATGCCGATCAAATCGGGATTGAGTTGGAGGATTTTCCGGGGATCTTCCGCATAATAAACCTCTATATTTTTTTCTCTCGAATGGAGGAAAGAGGCGAGGTAGCCGAGGCCGAGGGGGGGGAGATTGGTTTCCGACTGAGCCTTTTTGCTCTCGAGCAGGCATATCTTCATAACGCCCGCGAATCCTAGCACACGCCCCATGGCGAGTCAAAGTCAAATGCCGCCCCGGGACGCAGACGACACAGAGCTCGCAATAATTTCCACCACGGACCTGCCTGTCGGCAGACAGGGACACGGAGAGCACGGAGAAACACAGTGGATTCTCAGTGGTTTCAGTGTCTTCAGTGGTTAGGGGTTTTTACCACTGAATACACTGAAGTAGTGCACCTCTGCTCCGTGTCCTCCGTGGTTAATGCTAAGTGTTATGCCATGGATAACCGATCGCGCATTTGGGCTTCCTCAACGTCTAAAGTTTTATCTATAATGTTCTCACCCGAATGGAGGATGATTACACATGAGATGGATAAGTGTCGCCATGATTATGCTCCTCCTCTGCGCGCTCCCGTCCTGCGTCAACGTGACGACGGAGCGCAGGGCGGAGTCTGTTTCCCGCACGCCGGAGGGAGGCTACGAGAGGGACTCGGAGGTCAAGGTCAACACGTACGGCTGGAATTTCCTGGCGGCGTCGCTCCACATTCTTTTTTTCCCATTCAAGCTCCTGTGGCACGCGGTGAAGATAGTTCTTTAACCGCTTCTCACGCTCGGATATAATTTTCATCGCGATTGCACAGTTGGTGCGTGACGAAAGGCGGAGCCGCGTGAAGAAGCTCAAGATCACCATTCTCTACGACCGTTCACCCGATCAGTCTGACGAGAAGGAGCTCGCGCTCGCCATGTCAGGCGAGGGAAAAGATGCGCACCATCACCTGTGTGGGTACCTCGGCAAGCTCGGCCATGAGGTGCGGCTCTACGGCGTGTATGATGACGTCAAGGGGCTCATCGCTGAGCTCGATGCACATCCGCCCGAAATCGCGTTCAACACGTGCGAGTCGTTCCGCCAGGACTCCGCCATGGAGTTCCATATCCCCGCGTTCCTCGACATGCTGAGCGTAAAGTACACCGGCTCCGGTCCCGACGCGCTCATGCTCGCCCAGAACAAGGGGCTCGCGAAGAAGGTCCTCGCCCACCACGGCCTCTGGTCGGCCGATTTCACCGTGTATCCCAAGGGGCAGTTCGACATCCGCCCCTCGAAGTTGAGGTTCCCACTGATCGTCAAGCCGCTCACCGAGGACGCCTCCATCGGCATCGCCGAGAGCTCGGTGGTCAAAAATGATGACGCGCTCGCGAGCCGGATCGCGTACGTGCACGAGAAGATCGGCTGCGAGGCTCTCGTCGAGGAGTACATCGAGGGGCGCGAGCTCTTTGTGGGGGTGATCGGCAACGACAAACCGACCGTGCTCCCGCCGGTGGAACTCGACTTCAGCAAAGCCACGAGTGACAAGCTCAAGGTCTACAGCTTCAAGGCTAAGTTCGACTCCGCGTATAGGAACAAGTGGGGGATCCAGTCCCTCTTCCCGAAGGACCTAAAGAAGGAAACGATCGCGACGATCGAGGAGATCACGCTCACCGCCTACCGCGCCCTCGGCCTCAGGGACTACGGCCGCCTCGATCTCATCCTCGCCCCCGACGAGGCCGTGTATGTCCTCGAGGTGAATCCCAACCCGAACATCGCAAAGGACGAGGACCTGCCGAACGCCGCCGAGCAGATCGGTTTGAGCTACACAGATTTCGCCGAGCGAATCATCAAATTCGCCCTCGAGCGATATAAGAAATAACGGTCAATTCTGCACCACGAAGACACGGAGCGCACAGAGTAGAGGAACACTAATTCAGTGGCTTCAGTGGTAGAAACACCTAGCCACTGAAGACACTGAAACCGCTGAGAATTTACTGCGGTTTTCTGGGGTGGAAATTATTGCGAGCCCTGTGCCCTCGGTGGTGAACTCACCTCCTCCGCTCCAGCAGCAAAGCTTTTTGGAACTCCTCAACCGCCTCAGCGTGCCGGTTATACCCGCCCTGCTTCGAGAGCGACTCGCCGAGCAGCCGATGTGCTTCCGGATCATCCGGACAGAGCCTCACCGCAGACCGCAACTCGATTTCAGCGGCGTGAAATTTACCTGTCTCGTAGAAGAGCTTCCCGAGGAGAAGATGTGCGGGGCCGTATCCCGGGCTGTCCGCAATCAACCCCTCGAGGATGCGGCGCCCCTCATCTCCCCTCCCCCTGTTCACCAGGCAGTGTGCCAGCCAGTAGCGCGCTCCGGAATCTTTCGGGCGCAGCTTTATCGCCCGGCGCAATTCCCCCAGCGCGGATGCGCAATCCCCACGCACGGCCTTGAGTTTCCCCGATTGAAAGACCGCCTCGAAAAAGGCCGGCTGGATGCGGGCGGCCTGTTCGAACGCGCGCTCGGCGAGCGTGGTCCGCTCGAGAGAGAGCCAGACGAGCCCCTCCTGATACGCCGGCATGGAGAACGCCGGATCAAGGTTGCGGGCCTCATTGAACAGGCGGAGGGCCATATACGGCTTCTTCGCTCCGAGCGCAACGAGGCCGTTCAGGTAGCGCGCATCGGCGCTCTCCGGGTAATCCTCGGACAACTGCGCCGCGTTCCGTGATGCCCCCCCAAGGTCGCCATCCCCCAGGAGCTGGAGCGCGCGGGAGAACGGGGGGAGGAATCCCGGGGGAACGCGCGGAGGGAGCGGATCCTGGACGAGGCGGCACGCCCTTCCCGCCGCATGGGCGGCGAGCGCCGGGAGGGATTCATCTCCGCCGGCAACGCCGGTTTTAAAAACGTCCGTACCGTCCCCCGAGGCGGAGCCATTATAGAAGGTGACGGAAGCTGTTTCACCGCGGCCTGCTGAATCCTTCCGCTTCGCGAAAGCGCCCAGGAGGTAACGGTCGGCTCCCGCGCGCGCGCAGAGGGTCCTGGCCTCGCCGACACGCGGCATCCCCCGGGCATCGTAGAGTGTGCTCAGCGTTTTTGAGTGGGGGGCTGCCGACAGGAGCGCCTCGCAATCCCCCGATCCGTTGATCGCCCTTGCGATGAAATAGGGCAGGCCAAGGGAGAAACAGGGATCCGGCGTTCTCCCCCCATCCGCGCCGCAAAAATCTCCAATGAGAATGGTATCGGCGGCGGCTCCGGAGAGGCACAGGACACACAGACACAGCGCACCACATCGTCTCGTCGCAGTCAGATTCATCTTGAGTGTCTCTATTATAGCCCATGCGCAGACGCGGCAATCCGTTTTTTATTGAACTCGGGGCTCTGATTCATATATTATTTGAATCCCTGCGGGCCGAGGATGATCGTCTCAGGCGGGCGTAGCTCAATGGTAGAGCCCCAGCCTTCCAAGCTGGTCATGTGGGTTCGATTCCCATCGCCCGCTCCAGATTTAGCATGGGGAGGCGCATTGAGGTGTGTGGATACGTTTCCAGATCAGAGGAGAGCCCTCGGCATACGCCTCGGGCCCCAAGGGCTTCATCCGGATTGCGTTCACTCTGTTCCGCAATCCGGTGAATCCCTAGGGTTCCCATCGCCCGCTCCACTACTGCAGGGATAAGGGATAAGAGATTAAGGATACGCCATGTCTCTTACTAATGGATGACTGATGCGATTAGGGCTTGTGTTCAATCCTTTCTCGTACAAGCTGCACGAGGAGAATCTCAAGATCGTGCAGCGGTTCTTCGGCCTCTTCCCCCCCTTGAGCCTGGCGTGGGTGGCGAGCATCGCCGAGAAGGCCGGCCATGAGGTGATCATCATTGATGCCCGCACGCTCAGGCTGAGCAGAGAGGATGTGCTCGACCGCCTGTGTGAGTTCGCGCCCGACATCATCGGGTTCATGATGACGACCTACATGTTCCGGGAAACGCTCGACTGGATACGGTACCTCAAGAACAACCTCAAGGTCCCCGTGGTCATCGGCGGCTATAATTTGCGCGTCTATCCCCGGGAATCTGTCGCGCCGCCCGAGATCGACTTCGGCGTGGTCGAGCACGCCTACTACACGATTCCGAAGCTGTTCGAGGAGCTCGGGGGGGGCAGGCGATTCGGGGACGTGCCCGGACTCGTATACAAGCAGAACGGCGCCACCATCGTCACCCCTCACGAGATGCAGATTGACTTTGACAAGTTCCCCTCCCCCGCGCGCCACCTGCTCCCCAATGAGCTCTATGCCGAATTTCCCACCGAGCGGAGGAACTTCACCGTGATGGTGACATCCCTTGGCTGCCCGCGCCGCTGCGTTTTCTGCGAAGCAGGCGGGACACGGTACGCGCCCCGCACGCCCGCGACGGTCGTCGCGGAAATGGAGGAGTGCTACCGGAACCACGGGGTGCGCGAGATCGACATCTTCGACTATGAGTTCCCGTGCCTCCGCGGGAGGACGCTCGAGATATGCCGTTTGCTCAAGGATAAGAAGCTCGACCTCGAGTGGGCCTGCCGCGCCCGGGTGGACTCGGTGGACGAGGAGTTGCTCCGGGAGATGAGGGCGGCCGGCTGCAGCCGCATCTACTACGGCCTGGAGTCCGGCGTCCAGGAGATCCTCGACAGGGTCAACAAGGGAACCACGCTCGCGCACATCGAGGACACAATGCGGATGACGAGGGACGTCGGGATACGGCCGCTCGGGTTTTTCCTCATCGGGGCGCCGGGAGAGACCCGCGAGACGGTCAGGCAGACCGTGAAGTTCGCGAAGCGGCTGAACCTTGACTACGTGCAGTTCTCCAAGACGCTCGCGAAGCCGCTCACCCCCCTCTGGAAAAAGCTTGTTGCAGACACGGGATATGATTACTGGCGCGAGTACATCCTCGGCAACGCCCCTGAACAGGTGCTGCCCCGGCCGTGGACGGCGTTGAGTAACGAGGAGATTGATCGCCTCGCCCGCCGTGCGTATCTGAGTTTTCACACGCGTCCGATGTTCCTCCTCCGCTCAACGCTCAAGGTCAGGTCGTGGAGCGAGTTCAGGCGAAAATTCATGGCGCTGTTCGAGATGTTTCTCAAGCAAGAGCATGTGTCAACAACCGACGAGACATTCGTCGCGTACGACGACAATGCGATCGCACTGCCGCATTGACAACGGGTGACTCGTGACCAGTGACCCGGTAACCGGGAAACGGTCCGCGAACCATTGGCCGCGAGGCGCGAGCGACGAGACACCATACATGGATGCAGATAGAATTCTCAAAGCGATATCACGATCGGTCCCTGCCCTCTTCAGGGAAAAGGAGTTCGGTCGCGCGGCGGGCGGCTTTTTGCGCGGCCTTGGCGTCGCGACGGGCGCGAGCAGGATATACGTTTTCGAAAACTGCGCCGGGCCCAGGGGAGAGCTCCTCGCCAGCCGGCGCTATGAATGGGCGGCCCCGGGGATCTCGCCCCAGATCGGGAAGAGAGCCGTGCAGCACCTGAGGTGGAGCCGCTTTAAATCCCTGAGAGATCACCTCCGCAAGAAACACTTCTGCGGCACGGTGCACACGATGTCCGCATCACTGAGAAAATTCTTTGAATCCCAGCAGATCCGCTCTATCGCGCTTCTTCCCGTGTACGTGAACAGGTCCTGGTTTGGCTTCATCGGTTTTGACGACTGCCTCGCTCCGCGGCGCTGGTCAATGACAGAGATCGAAGCCCTGCGGGTGGCCGCCAATGCGCTTGGAGGCGCGATAGAGCGCCGCAGGATGGAGCAGCAACTGCGCATCGCGGAAAAGAAATACCGCGACCTTGTGGAGAGGATGAACGAAGGGCTCTCCTACGCCGACGAGCGTAACATCATCAGGTACGCCAACAAGGGGTTCTGCAGGATGCTCGCCTACGCCCCGCGCGAACTCATCGGCCGCAGCATCGAGAGCTTACTGAACCAGGAGGGGAAGGAAACGTTGAGGAGCGAAGCCAGGCGCAGGAGAAGGGGAGAGTCCTCACGTTACGAGCTGAGCCTTCGTTCCCGGAGCGGAGAGATGGTGTTCGCGCTGGTATCCGCCGTCCCGGTCTTCGACGAGAAGGGATGCTTCCGGGGCGGATACGCGGTGTTTACGGACATAAGCGAGCGGAAGAGGATCGAGGTATTGAAGGACGATATCCTCAGAGAGGCCTCGCATGAGCTCAAGGCCCCCACCGCGAAGATCAAAATGGGGCTCGATCTCCTGAAGACGCACCGCAGGGCGCCGATGGATGATGAGGAACGCCTGGGGATGAGAATGATCGAGAAGGAGGTGGCGCGGCTCCGGAGGAACGCCGATTCGCTCACGGATCTCTCCGCCTTCGATTCGGGACTGATAAAACTCAGGAGGGAGAAAATCAACCTGGGTGACTTTCTCAATGGGGTGGTTGCAGAGCACTTCGTGAGCGCGCGCGAGAAAGGGCTCTCGCTCGTGTGCTCACCCGGCGGGGGAAAATTAATTCTTCGAGGCGATCGCGAGAAACTATATCAGTTGTTCCGCAACCTGCTCGAAAACGCCATCAAATTTTCTACGGCAGGAACGATTGCTGTTTCCGCGGGGAACGGGAAGGGTGAGATCGCCGTTTCCGTCACCGACGAGGGAAGGGGGATCGAGCCCGCCTATCTGGAAAAGATTTTTGAGCGCCACTATCAGCGCCACCCGCACGAGCCCGGGATGGGTCTCGGCCTCACGCTGTGCCGCAAGATCGTTGAGCTCCACAGAGGCAGAATATGGGCTGAATCGAGAGAACCCGGGAAGGGAACGACGATCTGCGTTTCGCTGCCAACAGCATCAGGGAAAATAAAAAAATGATTTTTTTAAAAAATATATTGACATAAAAACACCTTTACGCTAGTATGCTTGAAAATGGCGTTTTTTTTATGAGTAGAGAGGCATAATTATGTATTTATGCGTTTATGTTAATATCTGGCTCTCACAGCTTGGGCCAGAGGCCGCCACACAAGCTGCGCTCAATCTCAACCACATCAACTGCACAAGATGCGGAGAAAGGTGGCACGGCATATGAAAAAGAGAACGACCATATACATGGATGAAGAGCTTCACAAGAAGGTGCGGATGCTGGCCATCAAGGAGAACACCACGATGGCGAAGATATTCGTGCATGCGCTGAGGCGCTATCTTGCTGAAGTCCAGGAAGATCCCCGTCAGGAAAAATTCGCCCAGCTTCTGGGCACCCCCTGAGGGAACTTCATGAACTGAAAGGGCGACCCTATGCGCATCGCATTGACGTGCAATCTCAAACCCCGGCTCTCCCCCACCCCCTCGCGCGAGGACTACTACGCTGAGTGGGACGACCGCGGCACCATAGACGCGGTGGCAGCTGCCCTGTCAGAATCAGGCATGGTGGTGACAGTAGAAGCCGATGAGGATATCGCCGAAAATCTGAAGAAGGCGCAACCCGACATGGTCTTCAATATCGCAGAGGGGATCAACTCGCCGAGCAGGGAATCCCAGGTCCCGGTCATCTGCGAGCTGCTGGGGATACCGTACACCGGCTCGGACCCGTTCACACTCGCCGCGTGCCTCAACAAGGCAAGGGCAAAGGAGGTCATGTCGTTCCACCACATTCCCACCCCGGCGTTCCAGGTGCTCACGCACCCCGAAGAGCCGCTCAACGGGTTGAAGTTTCCCGTGATCGTGAAGCCCCTGTGGGAGGGGTCGAGCATGGGGATCAGGGATGACTCACTCGTTTTCGACCGGAGCGACATCCCCTCACGGGTGGAGAGAATTGTTTCTGAGTATCGCCAGCCCGCGATTCTGGAATCCTTCCTCAGCGGCAGGGAATTCACCGCCGCGCTGCTGGGGAACGAAGAGGGCCTGCGGGTGCTCCCATTGGTTGAAATCGATTTCCTGACGCTGCCCGAAGGCGCCAGCCGCATCTACTCCTATGAGGCCAAGTGGGTTTGGGACACACCGGGGGCACCCTTGAAAATATTCACCTGTCCGGCTGAGATCGAGCGCGAGATGGAAATGGCGATTGCAGATCTATGCAAGGAGGCGTATGTCGCGCTCGGCTGCCGCGACTGGTGCCGCATCGACGTGCGCCTGGATGAATCCATGAAACCGCACGTTCTGGAACTGAACCCCCTGCCCGGTATCCTCCCCGATCCCGATGAAAACTCCTGCTTCCCAAAAGCGGCGCGGGCGGCGGGGATGAGCTATGGCGATCTCATCAGGGAGGTCGTGCGCATCGCGCGCGCGCGCTACGGCATGGGGGAGGCATAACTCATCATGAGCACGGTATCGATCCGTCCGATCAGGCGCGGCGACCGCGCGGGAATTGAGAGTTTGCTGAACCGCGCTTCCGAGTTCACGCGCGACGAGATCGCCTGCGCCCTGGAGCTCGTTGACTACTCGCTCGCGAACGGGAACAGCGATGAGGACTATGCCGTGTTCTGCGCCGAATCACCTGAGAAAGGCATCATCGGTTTCGTCTGCTACGGCAAGACCCCCCTCACTCAGGCCACCTACGATCTCTACTGGATCGCCATTGATCCCGCGCGCCGGAGGGAAGGTGTGGGAAAACGCATGCTTACGTATCTCGAAGATATTTTGAGTGCACAGGGCGCTCGGCTCCTCGTGGCGGAGACCTCATCCCAGGCCGCCTACGCACAGGCGTGTTCGTTCTATGCCAAAGAGGGGTTCCGTGAGGAGTCCCGCATCAAAGACTTTTATGCGTCGGGAGATGATCTTTTGATTTACTGTAAGAGGTTTCAGAGCAGCAAATAACTACCGAGCAACGCTCGCATGCATGGCGAGCTCAAGGGAGGAGGAAACATTGCAGTCGCGATTGAGAACCACCATCTGGAAGGATGTCCCGGAAACTGATTGGAACAACTGGAAATGGCAGGTGAAGAATCGGGTCACCGCGCTCGCGGAGCTCTCCCGGCTCGTGAAACTCACCGCGGAGGAAGAGAGCGGCATCAGGCGCGAGGAGGACAGGCTCCCCATGGCGATCACGCCGTACTTTCTCTGCCAGATAGATGCTGACAACCCCGACTGCCCCCTGAGGAAACAGGTCATCCCGCACATCGAGGAGCATTTCTTCTGCTCGCGCGAGATGCAAGACCCCTGCGGCGAGGAGAAGGATTCGCCCGTCCCCGGGGTGGTGCACCGCTACCCCGACCGCGTCCTCCTGATCGCCACCGAGGCGTGCGTGAGCTACTGCCGCTACTGCACGCGCAAGCGCATCGTCGGGAGGAGGACACAGAGCATCGACCGGGAGCAGCTCGCGAGGGCGTGCGACTACATCAGCGGCAACAAGAAGATACGGGACGTGCTCATCTCCGGGGGCGACCCGCTGTCGCTGTGCGATGAGAAGATCGAAACGATCATGAAGTCGCTCAGGGCGATCAAGCACGTCGAGATCCTGAGAATCGGGACCCGGGTTCCGGTCTTCCTCCCTCAGCGGATAACCCCGGAGCTGGTGG
This sequence comes from Candidatus Auribacterota bacterium, assembly GCA_026392035.1. Classification (NCBI taxonomy): domain Bacteria; kingdom Pseudomonadati; phylum Candidatus Auribacterota; species Candidatus Auribacterota bacterium. Next base: position 45,055 of record JAPLCX010000064.1, read on the forward strand.
GGATGCTGAAAAGGTACCACCCGGTATATGTGAGCATCCATTTCTCCCACCCGCGGGAGATCACCCCCGAAACCTCAAGGGCGTGCGAGATGCTCGCCGACGCCGGCATCCCCCTGGGGAGCCAGACGGTGCTCCTCAGGAACATCAACGACAATGCGGTGACGATCAAAAAGCTGCTCCAGGAACTGTTGAGAATCCGCGTGAGGCCATACTACCTCTACCAGTGCGACCTCGCCGTCGGGACCGAGCATTTCCGCACGCCGATCTCCACGGGGATCAACATCATCGAGAAGCTCCGCGGCCACACCACCGGCTACGCCGTCCCCACCTTCGTGGTGGACGCCCCCGGCGGCGGCGGGAAGATACCGTTGAGCCCGAGCTACTTTATCTCGCTGGTCGAGGGGAGGGCCGTCCTGAGGAACTACGAGGGGAAGATCTTCGAATACCCGGAGCCGATGGACGCGCAGCGGCTCAAGCTGAAGCTGTGCAAGGAGGAGATCCACGAAAAAACCCCGCCCCTCCTGGTCACATAGCAGAGCGCGTTTGATCCGTTTGAACCGTCTTCAGCCGTAGGACGCCCCATTTTCTCTTCCTGATTAAGATCCCGTCCCTCTGATCTCGTAGCCGAGACTTCGGTCTCGGCTCTGTAAAAAGGGTGCATGAGCCGCGGATTGGCGCGGATAAACACGGAATTTGGATACCCGAAAAGTTATCCACAGCGTAGCCGACACTTAAGTGTCGGCTACGGCAGATGGTTAGTGTGGTGTCTCGGAAGTAGCATTCAAAAGTCCTGTCATTGCGAGGAGCGTAGCGACGAAGCAATCTCATGATTGCCAATATGTTGAGATCGCTTCGCTTTCGCTCGCGATGACAGACATATGCTAGGAATTTCCGTGACAAGACATTAGATGATTTCAACAGAGGTCGTGCATGAACCGCCGGCACGTGATTCTGGCCGCCATTCTGATTGCACCGTGCGCGCTCAACGCCCAGCTCGGCAACTTCCCCTGGCCGATGTTTCACAAGGATGCCCGGCATACCGGCATGAGCTGGTCATACTCGGGCCCCTCCCAGGGCGACCTGTACTGGAGCTATTACACCGGGGGCGCGGTGCTCTCCTCGCCCGCCATCGGTTCCAACGGCGGCATCTACGCGGGATCGGATTCCCGAGCCCTCTACGCCCTGACGTCTCTCGGCGCTCTCACGTGGAGTTACACGACAGGGGGGGCGATCCAATCCTCCCCCGCCATCGGGTCTGACGGGCGCATCCACGCCGGCTCTCAAGACAACAATCTTTATGTAGTGAGCAGCGTCGGGAACCTTGCGTGGAGCTATTACCTGGGGGGGGATAGTTACCATTTCTCGTCGCCGGCGCTCGGCTTAAACGGACGGATATATGTCGGATCACGCGATTACCAGGTATACGCGTTTAACTCCAATGGCGCTCTTGCATGGACTTACGCAACCACCAACCTCATAATTTCCTCCCCCGCCATTGATTCTGCCGGGCGCATCTCTGCCGCCTCCGCCGACAAGCATTTCTATATGGTTAATTCCGCGGGTTCTCTCGCATGGAGTTATGAGATTGGATACCAGTCGAACACCTCTCCTTCGATAGGCCCGGACGGCAGGGTTTATCTTGGTGTGGACAATACTCCCCCCGAAGGTTCAAATTACGGCAGGTTCTGCGCGTTCACGTCGAAAGGTTCCCTCGTGTGGAGTTACGGGACCGGGGATGGAGCATTGGGAGTGGAATATGTCTGTCCCGCCATAGATAATTCCGGGAGGATATTCGCAGGCAGCAATGACAATATTGTTTACTGCCTCTCGTCCACCGGCAGTTTCGCCTGGAGTTACAGAACGGGAGCTGACGTGCAATCTTCCGCCACATTGGGATCTGACGGGATGGTTTACATCGGCTCCGAGGACACCACGTTCTATGCGTTCACTTCCTCGGGCGCCCTCGCCTGGACATATTTCACCGGAGGCCATGTTGATTCCTCCCCCGCCATAGGTTCGGATGGAAGGGTGTTTGTGGGCTCCAATGATGCCAACATCTACGCATTCAGGCAGCAACCGACTGCCACGGTCACGCCGACGCACACGAGCACACCGACGCGCACGCCCACACCAACAGTTACGAGGACTCCGACCATCACGCAAACGCCGACCCAGACGCAGATTCCCACTCAAACACCGACAACGACGCCGACTCCCACTCAAACGCCGACGTGGACGCCTGCTCCACCGTTCACCTCAACACCGGCCATCACACTCACGCCCACCGCCGGACCGAGTCCCCAACCCACATCCGCCTCGCTCCTCGGAGTGACGGTAAACAGCACTTCCCTCTCGGCGGGGAATCCATTCACGGTTGATGTTGTCGTACAGCCGATCAGACAGGCCTTCGACGCATGGGGGGTGATCAAGGGGCCCGGCGTGATTTACTCATTCATACTCAACAAACCGGGCAGCCTCCGCAAGGGAGCAAGACCCATTGTCAGAAATGTGGCCGGCTTGAGGAAACCGTACCATGGAACACTCTTCTCGATGCCGAAGCTCCCCGCGGGCATCGCGGGTGATTATCTTGTCATCGTGGCGCTCGTAAAGCCAGGCGTCTCGCCGAAGGGCGTGGAGAGCGCTATCTCCGGCTACGCGGATCAAAAATCCGTGACGATGCATTAGAACTACTGGCGCCCTAGAGCACTGCACCTCGCAGGAGAGAATTAGACCTCCGCTGCTCAAAGAGGGTGAACACAAGCTTATGGGGGCCGGCCATGGCACCGGCGGTCATTAGTCACGTGCACATGCCTGTTCATTCTCAGCGTAAAAATATTTTTAGATTATCTATTGACAGAAAAACGGCAGTATAGTAGTTTGCGTATACATGGAGGTGCACAATATCATCATGGACTCTGCATAGACATAATGCAGAAAGGAGGTGGGTGTTGAAGAAGCTGGTGGCTCTAGTTCTTGCCGTAACGTTCAGCTCAGTTTGTAGTGTCGCGCCGATCCTTGCGGGTGAGGGCCCCATGCCGGCGAGCGAACCCGCCGCAGTGACAAGCGGGGCTCCGGTGACATCCGGAGGGCCGGGATGGACCCTGGCGGGCGGGGCGAAAGAGAAGAATCCCACGCTTGCCGGGATCATGTCGTTCATCGTGCCCGGTTCAGGCCAGTGGTACAATGGCGAGCTCCTCACATGGAAAACTGCCGCGATGATCGCGGCCGAGGGCGGCTCCATATTCGTTCTCGCGTTCTTCGCCGCGCGCGGCCCCACGGGAGTGGCGTTCGCGGGCATGGGCGGTATGATCGCGACCGCCGCAGTGAGCAGCTGGGACGCCTGGCGTTCCGCGAAGAGAATCAACGGCCTTGCGCTTGAAATGGACAAGAACCGGACGATGGTGAGCTACAATATTCCCTTTTAACACAGGCTGCCTTCGTGCGGTTTTATAAAGAAGCAATAGAACCTCCTGGGCTCTCGGGCTCGGGAGGTTTTTTATGCCCACACATAGCGCGCCTGAACCAGATATAAATACAGATACATATTATGAAACAGGATGCACGCAGTTGGTTACCACGGCCGACAGTTTGAAGTGTAAGGTGTAACGTATAAGGAGCGCGATATTCTTTCAACTTTATGCTTTTTACCGTAGTGAGCATCTGTGGTTTAAATATATTACTGTTCCCGGCGTTGCGGATTCGGGCGGAATATGGTAAGAATAAACAACTTCAGAGGGCTACATAACCGTCCATGCGATTCATCATTGAGGTTGGCGCCATAGCGCTCTTCGGGATCAGGAGCATCTCATGGGCCCTCAGGCCTCCCTTCTTCTTCAGGGAGACACTCAGGCAGATGGCCCGCGTGGGCGGGCGCTGCCTCGTGCCCGTGATCGGCGTGGTCGCCCCGTTCGGGATGATCATCACGCTCCAGGGACTGCACATCGTCAATCTCTTCGGCGTGGACAGAATGCTGAGCAGCATCCTCGCGGCGTCGCTCCTGCGTGAACTCTCTCCCGGCCTCTGTGGAATCATGATGGCGGCGCAGGCGGGCAGCACGGCGGCAGCCGAGCTCGGAACCATGCGCGTCAAGGAGGAGGTGGACGCCCTCTCGGTGATGGCGGTCAACCCCTTTCAGCACCTCGTCGCCCCACGACTGATCGCGCTCACCCTGATGTGCCCCATCGTGAACGCGATCGCATGCTTCAGCGGGATCATCAGCGGCTATGTCTCGGCGGTGATACTCAAGGGGGTCAACCGGGGAGCCTTCATGGCGAATCTCTACAGCTTCGTGGACATCATAGATATCTGGGGAGGGATCATCAAGACCCTCGTCTTTGGATTCATCATCGGGTTGATAAGCTGCTACTACGGCTACCACGTGAGAGGGGGGGCGGAGGGCGTCGGCAGGGCGGCGAACGATGCCGTCGTCCGTTCCATCATCACCTTTCTGGGGGTGAACTACTTCTTGACATCAGCGCTTCTCGCGCTAGCCAAATAATGCGAGCGGGCACGATAACTCATGCCCCTACAGGGGCTTCGCTTCTCGCATCAGCCAACTGATTGAGGCGGCACATGGTCACAGACAATCGGCACAACCCACTCGCTGCGGGGATCGCGCAGGTTGGAGGGTGGGGAATCTTCAGCGCGCGGGCAATGCACTGGGCCTTTGGCTCGCCGCCGCTCGTCGCCACTGTGATCGAGGAGGTGTACCGCATCGGGGTTCAATCGCTTTTTATCGTGTGCGCAGTCGCCGTGTTCATCGGCGGCAATATCGCCCTCCAGGGGTACTACGTCTTCAGGGAGTTCGGGGGGCAGAATCTCGTGGGGATTTTCGTCGCCCTCGCCTGCGTGCGCGAGATGGGCCCCATCGTCGCGGGATCGATGGTCGCGGCCAAGGCGGGCACCGCCATGGCCGCCTCGATCGCCACCATGCGCGTCAAGGGGCAGATAGACGCGCTCGAGGTCATGGCGGTCAATCCCTACCGGTACCTCATCGCCCCGCGCGCGATCGCCGCGCTGATCGCCCTCCCGATCCTCGTGGTGTTCGCTGATTTCTTCACCGTCGCCGCCGCATATTGCGTCTCCGTGTTCCAGCTCGGCGTCAGCTCGGGCACCTTCATGGAAAATGTGGCGAGCTACACAAAGATGAGCGACATCTTCTTCGGCATGGTCAAGGGGATGGTGTTCGCGCTCCTGATCTGCCTACTCAGCTGTTATCAGGGGTACTATTCTGAGCCGGGCCCCGAGGGCGTGGGGAGGGCAACCAACAGGGCGGTGGTGAGCGTGTGCGTCGTATGCATTATTGTGAATTACCTTTTAAGTGAGCTCATGTACGGCTAAATACTCGTGAGGCGTATCTCGTATTTCGTATCTCGTATTGTGCATCTCGCAAGCACATGCACAAGGGACATGAAGAATGAAAGACAAAATAATCAGTTTTAGGGATCTTGAGGTGTGGCAGTTGGGGAAACTGATTGTGGTAGAAATCTATACGACAACAAAAACGTTCCCGCCTGAGGAGATATATTGCCTCACCAACCAGATGCGGCGGGCGGCAGTCTCCATTCCATCAAACATAGCAGAAGGTTTCAGCAGGTATCACAACAAAGAATACCGCCAGCTGCTTTTCGTAGCCCTCGGATCTTGTGCTGAACTGGAAACCCAAATTGAGATAGCTTGCGAATTGGGTTACCTCGATACGTCCTCACGCCAAAGCCTGCTCGAAAAGTTGGATCACGAATCGCGAATGTTACGGAACTTAATTAAAAAACTCTAAGGACGAGATACAAAATACGATATACGAGATACAGAACGTGATCGAATACATTAAGGTGTACAAATCATTTGGCGATCTGAAGGTCCTGGAGGACGTCTCGTGCACGATCCCGGACTCAAGGATCACCGTCTTCATCGGCCCGAGCGGCGTGGGCAAGAGCGTGCTCATGAAGATGCTGGTGGGGCTGGAAAAGCCGGACTCCGGCGCCGTGCGCGTTGATGGCGAGGATGTCACCAGCATGGATGAGCGGAGCCTCTACCGCCTCAGGCGAAAGATGGGGATGCTCTTCCAGGACGGCGCCCTCCTCGATTCCATGACTGCGGGAGACAATGTCGCGTTCCCCATGAGGCAGCACACGAGCATGACGGAGACGGAGATCGCGCGCGCCGTCGCCCAGAAGCTCGCGCTGGTCGGCATGCCGGGGTGCGAGGAGAAATGGCCCTCGGAGCTGAGCGGCGGGATGCGCAAGCGGGTGGGCCTGGCGAGGGCCATCGCGCTGAACCCCGAGATCGTCCTCTTTGATGAGCCGACGTCCGGCCTGGACCCGCTCATGGCTGACGCAATAGACGAGCTCATCCTCGACATGCAGCGGAAACTCGGCTGTACATTTGTGGTCATCAGCCACGATATCCCCGGAACATTCAAGATCGCAGACCGGGTCGGTGTCCTCTATGACACGCGGCTGATCGCATACGGAGAGAAGGAGGAAATCTATCGGTCTCGCGAGCCGCTCCTCGTGAAATTTTTCTCGCGCGACACGGGTTACACACGCGCATAAAGGAGGCAACTATGGACAAGCGATTCAGGTCCGAGATCACCGTGGGGCTTTTCGTCATCGCCGCCGCGCTCATCCTCGGCTACATCTCGCTCAAGATTTCGAGGATACGGGTCCGGGACGGGATAGACGTTACCTTCGTATTCTCCCACGCCTGCGGCCTCGTGAAAGACGCGCCGGTGGCCGTGTCGGGAGTGGAGGTGGGCTACATCAAGGACCTCAAACTTGATTCGGGCAACGCGCTCATCACCACCCGCGTCGCCTCTTCCGCAGGATTGAGGAGAGACCTCAAGGCGACCATACGCTCAAAAAGTCTCCTCGGGGAGCCGTACCTTGAGCTCATTCCCGCCAGTCGCACCGCGCCACTTCTCCAAGACGGCGACAGGATCGTCAATACGGTAGCGCCGGTCCAGATAGACCAGATGATCTCATGGCTCGGCGCCGCGTCGGAACAGATGGATCCCGCTGAGGCGGGGCGCTTTCTCAAGGCGCTCTCCCATGACCCCGCCGCCACACGCCGCATCATGAAGAACGCCGACGAACTCCTCGGAAAACTCTCCACGCTGGACGCCAAGACCCTCAGGGAATTCATCCAGCAAGTGAAAGTGCGGGCGCGCTTGTTCTGAGATGCGAGGGGTTTTAATAGCCGTCCGCCTTGGTAGTGTAGGGGTTCGATCCTTCGGCAAAGTTTATGCTGAGCGTAGCCGAAGTACTCAGGACAGGTTTTATCGAACCCGCGACTATACCTTCTCTTTAAGCGGGCTTGATGAATCAAGCCCCTACGGATAATTGCCCCCATAAAAGGCAATAATAACATGCTACGGATCGCATTCTACATAAGCTGCCACGGCCTGGGCCACGCGATGAGGATGAAGGAGCTCCTCTCGTGGATCCACAGGGAAGATCCGTCAGCTCAACTGCATGTCGCGGGGATGATGCCCCCGTGGGTCTTCAATGAGGCCCCCGCCGTGCCACTCCGGCACCGGGCCGTGCAGTGCGACATCGGCGCCATCCAGAAAGACAGCCTGCACCTCGACGTGGCGCGCACACTCGATGAGAATGCCGACTTCTACCGCGACATAGATCCCCTCGTGCGGCGCGAGGTTGATTTTGTCCGGCGGGAGAAGATTGACCTCATCGTGGGCGACATCCCCCCGCTCGCGTTCCTCGTGGCCGCGGCCTCAGGCGTGAAGAGCATCGCCATCGGAAACTTTTCATGGGATTGGATCTATGAAGAATACGCCGAGGAGCACCCCCGCTACCGCTATCTCGTCGATTGTGTGAGGGAGGCCTACGCTCGCGCTGACCTTCTCCTGCGCCTCCCTTTCCACGGTGATATGAGCGTGTTCCGCACGGTGAGGGACATTCCCCTCATCAGCCGCTCGGCATCCCTCCCGCGCGATGAGGTGCGGAGCCGCCTCGGGATACTGGAGGGAGAGACGAGGAAGGTGGTGTTCATCTCGATGGGCGGCCACGACAATGCGGGCATCGTGGCGGACACGCCGGCCCCGGAGTTCGGCGACTACATTTTCATCTCGTTTTTCAATGTCAGTGGCCGGATGAAACAGATGATACTCCCGGAGGACAGGGCCGGCATCCCACACCCGGACATCGTCCGGGCGAGCGATTGCGTGATCAGCAAACCGGGATACTGCACCGTCGCTGAATGTATCGCGAACCGGACCCCGCTCATGTACACCTCGCGCGACAACTTCAGGGAATATCCTGTGATGGAGGCAGCGGTAAAAACCTACTGCCGGTGGCACTACCTCCCCAGAGATGACTTCCACGCGGGATTATGGCGGAGACACCTTGATGCCTTCTTCCAGGGGCCGGATTCGTTCCGCTGGCCCGAGATACCCACCGACGGCGCGGCAACGGCGGCGCGCATCATTCTGGGAAAGTTGGGGTAACGTCGCCGACAGACCCCCACTATGCTCGTGCAGCGCTCGTTTGTTTCCTATATAATAGCGATCCCGACGAGGTCGTTATGCCCGATGATCAACAGCTTGACCATCTCCAGGAGAGGCTGGGCTACCGGTTCAGGAAGAGGGCCCTGCTGGTTGAGGCGCTCTCCCATTCCTCTTACGTGAACGAGAAGCTGGACGCCAGCGGATCCAGCAACGAACGGATGGAATTCCTCGGCGACTCCGTCCTGGGGCTGATCATCACCCAACACCTCTTCGAGCACTACCCGAAATGCTCCGAGGGCGAGCTCACCCTCATGAAATCGGTCCTCGTGAGCGAGGGAACCCTCGCCGGGATCGCTCAGAGAATCGAGCTCGGTCCGTGCCTCTACCTCGGGAAGGGTGAGGCATCGAGCGGGGGCGCCGAGCGGCCATCGAATCTCTCGAACGCACTTGAAGCCCTGCTGGCCGCGCTCTATCTCGACGCGGGAATCGAGGAGGCTCGGCGCGCCACGGAGGCGTTATTTGAAGAGGATTTGAAGAAAATAGAGACCACACGGCACAGCCTGAACTACAAGAACCTGCTCCAGCACTACAGCCAGGAGCGCAGGGGCGCCATACCCGAGTACGTTCTGCTCGGCAGCCATGGCCCGCAGCACGACAAGTTTTTCGAAATAGAGGTCAGGATCAAGGGGGTGGCGCTCGGCAGGGGTTCCGGACGGAGCAAGAAAGAGGCCGAGCAGGAAGCCGCACGACTCGCGCTCGAGGCCCTCGGCAAACAGTAGTATCCCGTAGTCAACTCACATCAATCATATACGCACACTAATGTGTAACCACAGATGAACACAGATTAACACGGATGAACACTACAGCCTGTTTCCCTGATGTATGAAATTAGGTGAAAAATCGCCCGCGATAGGATATCATGGGGCATTCTCTCACAGGGAGACTGTCATGCCGATGAAACATGAGGCGATCACCAAGGGGATCGAGCGAATGCCCCACCGCGCCCTCCTGTTCGCGACAGGGATCGGGCGCGAAGATATGTCAAAACCGTTTATCGGCGTGGCCACGTCCTGGAACGATCTCATCCCGGGCCACGTGCACATGCGCACACTGGAGCGATTCATCGAGCGTGGCATCTTCGCCGCGGGGGGCGTCGCGTTCTTTTTCGGCATCCCTGGCGTCTGCGACGGGATCGCCATGGGGCACGAGGGGATGAGATACTCGCTGCCGCTGCGCGAGCTCATCGCCGACTCCATTGAGACGGTCGCCCGGGCGCACGCACTCGACGGCCTCGTCCTCCTCACGAACTGCGATAAGATCACGCCGGGGATGCTCATGGGGCTCATGCGCCTCGACCTCCCCGGTATCGTGGTCACCGCCGGGCCGATGCTCGTGGGTCACTACAGGGGGAGGAAGCTCTCCCTCGCCAAGGACACCTTCGAAGCGATCGGCCGCTTCAAAGCGGGAGAGATCGATGAGCAGGAATTCCGGGAGCTTGAGATCAGGGCTTGCCCTGGGCCCGGTTCCTGCCAGGGCCTCTACACCGCGAACACCATGGCGTGCGTGACGGAGGCGATGGGACTTTCATTGCCGGGCTGCGCGACGGCGCCGGCGGTTGAATCGGAGAAGCTCCGCATCGCTCAGGCGAGCGGGAGCAGGATCGTGGAGCTGGTGCGGCAGGGGATCACCGCGCGGGCGATCGCCACACGCGCCGCGTTCTCCAATGCCATCCGCGCCGATATGGCGCTCGGCGGTTCGACGAACAGTGTCCTCCACATACCGGCAATCGCGTACGAGGCCGGGATCGAGCTCCCTCTGGAAACATTCGACCATGTGTCAAAAGACACACCGCACATCGCGAGCCTCCAGCCTGGGGGCGATTGGTGCATGGAAGATCTCCATCGCGCGGGCGGCATTCCCGCGATCCTCTCGGTGCTCAAAGAGAAGCTTGAGGATGCGGCAACCGTGAGCGGGAAGAGCATCCTCCGGATTGCCACAGAGGGCGTTGTGTACGACCAGGCGGTGATCAAGCCACTGAAGGAAGCGTACAGCCCCGAGGGAGGCATCGCGATCCTGAAGGGAAATCTGGCCCCCGAGGGAGCCGTCGTCAAGCAGAGCGCGGTCAAACCAGAGATGAGGCAGTTCAAGGGGCGGGCCGCGGTATTCGACTGCGAGGAGGCGGCCATGAAGGCCGTGATGGAAAAATGCATCCCCCGCGGCACGGTGATCGTCGTCCGCTACGAGGGCCCCAAGGGAGGACCGGGGATGAGGGAGATGCTCTTGCTCACCGCGGCGACCGTGGGGATCGGGCTCGCCGACCATGTCTTCATCGTCACCGACGGCCGCTTCTCCGGCGGGACAAAGGGGCCCTGCATCGGCCACATCTCACCCGAGGCGATGGAGGGCGGTCCGATCGCAGCCGTCAGGGATGGGGATGAAATAGAGATCAACATGCCGCAGCGCACACTCACCGTTGCCCTGAGCGAGCGCGAGCTCGCCGCTCGCCTGAAGGCATGGAAGCCGCCGGAGCCGAAGGTCAAAAGCGGATACCTCGTGCGCTACGCCCGCTCGGTCACCTCGGCTGCCACGGGAGCCATATGCAAGTAGCAACCGTTGTTCGTCATTCGTACTTCGTATCTCGCAGTAAAGTAGAAAGGCTAGAGAATTTCAAATATCTTAAGATCCGGCAGAATGATGGACACACAATACTCGTCGTCTTAGTCTACGATATACGAAATACGAACGACGCTGTACGATTGGGGGTTATTACGATATGAAGGGGTGCGAGATCGTCGTCCAGGCGTTGCTCAAGGAGAATGTCCAGGTGATGTTCGGCTACCCTGGCGGAGCCATCATGGACGTCTTTGACGCGCTGTACGAGGCGCCCATCTGCTTCATCCTCACCCGCCATGAGCAGGCGGCGGCCCACGCTGCCGACGGCTACGCACGCGCCACGGGGAAGGTCGGCGTCTGCATCGCCACCTCCGGCCCAGGCGCCACCAATCTGGTCACGGGGATTGCCACCGCGTATATGGATTCAGTCCCCCTCGTCGCCCTCACCGGGCAGGTCTCCACGCAGATGATCGGCAACGACGCCTTCCAGGAGGCGGACATTGTCGGAATCACGCGGCCAATCACCAAGCATAACTTTCTCGTCAGCAATGTTGACGACCTCCCCCGAATCCTGAAGGAAGCGTTCCTGATCGCCTCCACGGGCAGGCCGGGGCCTGTCCTGATCGATCTTCCCAAGGATATCCAGAAGGCCGAGACGGCGCAGACCTATCCGGAGAGCGTCGAGATCAGGGGGTACAAGCCGACTTACAAGGGGCATCCCCAGCAGATCAAGCGCGCCGCCGCGGAAATCGCAAAGGCGAAAAAGCCGATCATCTATGCCGGCGGCGGCGTGATCAGTTCCGGCGCGGCGAAAGAACTCAAGGAGCTCGCCGTCAAGGCAGAGATACCGGTGACCACCACACTGCTGGGGCTGGGGGCGTTCCCAGAAACGCACGAGCTCTCGCTCGGGATGCTCGGGATGCACGGCACGGTCTACGCAAACTACGCCATGGCGGAGGCCGACCTCGTCATCGCCGTGGGCGCTCGCTTTGACGACCGCGTGACCGGCAAGCTCTCCGCATTCGCGTCACACGCACACATCATCCATATTGACATAGACCCCGCCTCCATTCACAAGAACGTCACGGTGGATGTCCCCATCATCGGGGACGTGAAGGCCGTGCTGAAGGAGCTCAACAAGCTCATCAGGAAATGTGATTCCACCGAGTGGCTGAGCACGATCAAAGGCTGGAAGGTGAAGCACCCGCTCACCTACGACATGAAGATCGGAACGTTGAAGCCCCAATTCGTGATAGAAAAGATGCGGGAGCTCACGAAAGGGGAGGCGATTGTCGCCACCGACGTCGGCCAGCACCAGATGTGGTCGGGGCAGTACTGCAGGGTGACAAAACCGCGGACGTTCATCTCATCCGGGGGCCTCGGGACGATGGGATACGGCTTCCCCGCGGGCATCGGCGCTCAGGCCGGCTTGCCCAAAGAGCTCGTCGTGGTCATATCCGGCGATGGGGGCTTCCAGATGAACATACAGGAGCTGACGACCGCGGTGAACTACGACCTGCCGGTCAAGGTGCTCATCCTCAACAACCAGTACCTCGGCATGGTGAGGCAGTGGCAGCAGTTCTTCTACAAGGGCCGCTACGCATCGACCTGCCTCGCGCGCAATGTCCACTGCCCGAAGATCTGTGACGGCACGGCGGGAAAATGCCCTCCCTACGTTCCTGACTTCGTGAAGGTGGCCGAGGCCTACGGCGCCATGGGACTGAGGGTTGAAAGGGAGAAGGAGGTCGTGCCCGCGCTGAAGAAGGCGTTCCAGACGAAGAAGCCGGTGGTGATAGAGTTCGTGGTCGCCCCGGAGGAAAACGTTTTCCCCATGGTGCCCGCCGGTGCCTCGGTGAAAGAGATGATCAAGGGAATGGAACTAGTGTAAACGCAAAAGTCAAAGCGCAAAAGGTAAAATGACAAGGCAAAATTCAAAAGGGGGAGAAGAGGGTTGCATGGGCGTACCGTTGTTTTTGACTTTTGGATTGTGGTTTTGACTTTTGACTTTTTCACGAGACACCCGGAGTTCTGTATACGCATATGGAGATATCAATGTCATGAAGCACACCATCAGCGTGCTCGTGGAAAACAAATTCGGTGTCCTCGCGAGGATCGCCGGCCTGTTCAGCGGACGGGGTTATAATATCGACAGCCTCTCCGTCGCGGAGACGACCGATCCGACTGTCTCGCGGATGACGATCGTCTCACGCGGGGACGATCGCGTCATCGAGCAGATTACCAAGCAGCTCAACAAGCTCGTTGACGTGATCAAGGTACAGGACTACGCGGGCGAGAATTTCCTGGAGCGCGAACTCGTCCTCGTCAAGGTGCACACCACCGCACAGGCCCGCCCCGAGGTGATGCAGATCGTTGACGTCTTCCGCGGGAAAATCGTTGACGTCGGTCACTCCTATGTGACGGTGGAGCTCACCGGAACTGAAGACAAGGCCGACGCGCTGCTCGGCCTGCTCAAACCGTTCGGCATCAGGGAGCTCGTCAGGACGGGCAAGATTGCAATTGCGAGAAAATAAAAAGTCAAAACGCAAAAGGCAAAACCAAAAGCCAAAATTCAAAACAGAGATGAATGACAGGGTTTATGATCTTAAGAAGCGGACATACCTCTATGCGCTCGAAATAATCCGCTTTCTTGAAAGCCTGTCAAAAGATTATATTTCGCAGGTTATCGGAAAACAGCTTCTTCGGTCAGCAACATCCGTTGGAGCAAATATTATCGAGGCACAAGCCGCAAGCTCAAGAAAGGATTTTATCAATTTTTACAATCATGCCCTTAAGTCGGCGAATGAAAGCAAGTTCTGGCGCGGCCTTATCAAGGATTCCGGTAAGGCATCTCCTGATATGATAGCTCCTTTTCTCAATGAAACGAACGAATTGGCTAATATATTAGCAGCGAGCATATTAACGATGAAGGGCAAGAAGAAGTTTTGACTTTTGAATTGTGGTTTTGCCTTTTTACTTTTGGCTTTTGAGTTAGCATGGTCGATCGCGGGTTACTACCAAGGGAGGATACTATGCTCAAGATTTACTACGACAAGGATGCGAACATGCGTATCCTGAAAGGCAAGACGATCGCGGTCCTCGGCTACGGCAGCCAGGGGCACGCGCAGGCGCAGAATCTGCGCGACAGCGGCGTCACGGCAATCGTTTCTGAACTGGAGGGAACGGATAACTACCGGCAGGCGGTGAAGGAGGGCTTCAAGCCCGTTCCCGCGTCCGAGGCCGCAAAGAGAGCGGACATCATCCACTTTCTTCTGCCCGACGAGGTCCAGGCGACCGTCTACGCAAAGGATGTCAAGCCCTCACTGAAGGAGGGGATGGCGCTCGCCTTCTCCCACGGTTTCAATATCCACTTCGGCCGGATCGTCCCGCCCAAGGACGTGGATGTCTACATGGTCGCCCCGAAGGGGCCAGGGCACCTTGTCCGGCGCGTCTTCACGGAGGGGAAGGGAGTCCCCTGCTTGCTCGCCATCTATCAGGACGCGACCGGAAAGGCAAAGCAGATCGCCCTTGCCCACGCCCGCGGGATCGGGGGGACGAGGGCGGGCGTCATTGAGACGACCTTCGCAGAGGAGACGGAAACAGACCTCTTCGGAGAGCAGTGCGTCCTCTGCGGAGGGCTCACCGAACTCATCCGCGCCGGCTTCGACACGCTGGTGGAGGCCGGGTACCAGCCGGAGATCGCCTACTTCGAGTGCCTGCACGAGATGAAGCTCATCGTGGACCTCATGTACGAGAACGGCATCCAGAACATGCGCTACTCCATCAGTGACACCGCCGAGTACGGCGATGTCACGCGCGGCACAAGGATCATCACGGCCGAGACCCGCGCCGAGATGAAGCGCATACTGGAGGAGATACGGAGCGGCCGGTTCGCCCGCGAGTGGATACTGGAGAACATGGCAGGGCGGCCGGTGTACAAGGCGCTCGTGAGGCAGGGGAAGGAACACCTGATAGAAAAGGTCGGGGCCAAGCTGCGCGGGATGATGGCGTGGATAGGGAAGAAAGGGTGAAAAATCCCAAATCCCAAACCCCAAATCCCAATAAAGGTATCGATCTATGTCCGAGAAACTGATCATCTTCGACACCACGCTCCGGGACGGCGAGCAGTCGCCGGGCGCGAGCCTGAACGAGCGTGAAAAATTTGAAGTCGCCATGCAGCTCGCGCGGCTCAAGGTGGATGTCATCGAGGCGGGCTTTCCCATCGCCTCGCCGGGCGATTTTGCCGCCGTGCGGCAGATCGCCGCCGGCGTGCGCGGCCCGGTCATCGCAGGCCTCGCGCGCGCGCTCCCCAGGGACATCGAGCGGGCCGCGAAGGCCCTCGAGAAGGCATCGAGGCCCCGCATCCACGTCTTCCTCGCGACCTCGAGCATCCACCGGCGCTACAAGTTGAAAAAGGCGAAGAGCGAGATCCTCAAGCTCGCCGCGAGCTCGGTACGGAAGGCGAGGAGATACGTGGACGACGTTGAGTTTTCGCCGGAGGACGCCTCGCGGACGGAACCGGACTTCCTCGCAGAGGTCGTGGGGGCGGTGATCGACGCGGGCGCCCGCACCGTCAATATCCCCGACACGGTCGGCTACGCGACCCCCGAGGAGTTCAGCAGGCTCATTCGCTTTCTGAAAAGCTGCGTCCCCAATATCTCAAGGGCGGTGATCAGCGTCCACTGCCACAACGATCTCGGCCTCGGCGTGGCCAATTCGCTGAGCGCCATACTCAGCGGGGCGCGCCAGGTGGAGTGCACCATCAACGGGATAGGGGAACGGGCCGGGAACGCCTCGCTCGAAGAGATCGTGATGACGGTAAAGACCCGCCCGGATCTCTACAAAACCCACACCGGCATAGACACCCGCCGGCTATGGAAAACGAGCCGCCTCGTGAGCCGCCTCACCGGGATTCCGGTTCAGCCAAACAAGGCGATCGTGGGTGATAACGCGTTCGCCCACGAGGCGGGGATACACCAGGACGGCGTACTCAAAAAGCGGGCCACGTACGAGATCATCACGCCGGAATCCGTGGGCTGGAAGGGGACCTCGATGGTCATGGGAAAGCACTCGGGGAGCCACGCCTTCCGGGAACGTCTGAGGCAGCTCGGGCATGAGCTCGCCCCTCACGAGCTTGAGAAGGCGTTCCGCAGGTTCAAGGATCTCGCTGACAAAAAGAAGTTCATCTTCGATGATGACCTGGAGGCGATCATCGAGGACGAGATATCGGCGATCCCGGAAGAGTACCGCCTCGACTACATCAGCATCTCGAGCGGCAACAAAACACTCCCCACGGCCACCATCAGGCTCGTGCGCGACGAGAAACTCCTCCAGGACGCCGCGTGCGGCGATGGGCCGGTTGACGCCGCAATGAAAACGATCAGGCGCATCACGGGGATCAAGGGCATGCTCGCGGATTACGCGCTACGCGCCGTCACTGGAGGCACCGATGCCCTCGGCGAGGTCACGGTGAAGGTGTCGAGCGGCCCCTATACCGAAACCGGGCGCGGCACGAGCACTGATATCATCGAGGCGAGCGCCAAGGCGTACCTCAACGCACTCAACAAGATCCTCTGGCGCCAGGGCCGGAAAAAAAGGACGAAGTCGCCTCGATTCTGAATGCGTCGTGAACAAGATTTAGATTGTCATCCCTGCAAACGCGGGCCTGCCTGCCGGCAGGGATCCAGCATAAAACCTGGGCTCCTGCTTTTGCAGGAGTGACAGTGACTACATATAATAAAATCCGTGCTCATCCGTGAAATCAGTGGATGATCGTCCATACTGTTTCCCCCCTATAACTGAGGGGTTACTACATAATGACTATTCTCCTGGGATTCTTCATCTTCATCCTCGGCGCCATCGCCGGCAGCTTCCTGAACGTGTGCATCCACAGGCTGCCCCGCGAGGAGTCAATCGTCTCTCCGCCATCCCATTGCCCCCACTGCAAGACCCCGATAAAGCCG
The DNA here is from genome assembly GCA_026392035.1 of Candidatus Auribacterota bacterium. Classification (NCBI taxonomy): domain Bacteria; kingdom Pseudomonadati; phylum Candidatus Auribacterota; species Candidatus Auribacterota bacterium. The sequence continues at coordinate 62,092 of JAPLCX010000064.1, forward strand.
TACGATAACGTCCCCATCGTCAGCTACCTTGTCCTCGGGGGCCGCTGCCGCTCCTGCGGGAGCCGCATATCACCACGCTACCTTGTCGTTGAGCTTCTCACCGCCGGTTGTTTTCTCGCGCTCTCACTCATGTTCGCCCACGCATTTCCGCTGATGGTCATTGCTCTGATATTCGTGTGCAGCCTCATCATCGTGTTCTTTGTGGACCTTGAACATCAGATAATTCCCGACGAGATCAGTCTGGGGGGAATTGCCTTCGGCATCGTGGCGAGCATCGCCTACCCCCAGCTCCACACGACGACATCCCACGGACTTGCGCTCATACGATCTCTCGAAGGCCTCGTCACGGGTGGCGCGCTCTTCTGGCTCATCCGCATCATCGGAGGGAGGGTGTTTAGAAAAGAAGCCCTTGGCTTCGGTGACGTCAAGCTCATGGCCGCCATCGGAGCCCTCCTCGGGCCGTCCCTCATCCTCCTCACCACCTTCCTCGCCGCGCTCATCGGATCGGTCATCGGCCTTTCACTCATCGCCATCGGCAGGGCGGAGCTCGGCTCCCGCCTTCCGTTCGGCCCGTTCATCTGCCTGGGGGCCGTTACTTCCTTCCTCTACGGCAACCAGCTCATCGCCTGGTACCTCACTCTGCTCCGGTAGCTCTTCTTCCACGAATCGCCTGACTCGCAGGCGTGTAACCCGAAATGGCGGATAACCGATTACTATCTTCACCAACTGGGTGCGCGTAATTAAGAAATGGCGATTCTGTAGGGGCTTGATCCTTCGGCTGAGTTTATACTGAGCGTAGTCGAAGTGCTCAGGACAAGTTTCCCGCCTGAAGCGGGCAGGTATCACGCGAGCCGCGTGGCTCACGCGGCCCGTTACGCGGGTCGGATGAATCCCTGCCCCCCGGCAGGCAGGCGATCCCTGCAAATCCGCCATTTAGGGACAGGTCACCGGGCTTTCGCTTTTCACAGATATGTGGTATCATTCGGATGTGCGCGGGCGCAGGCTGCGCGATCGGCGTGTAGAAGACGCGAGGCGATCGTCCGGATTGTCGCTACGAGAAAGGAGGAGCTATCATGCTCTGGGTGCAAATAGGCCAGACAGCGGGTATGGCGTACAGGGTGCTGGAGAAAAAGAAGGAGGCAACCACCACCGAACTCATGAGGGAGCTCAAGGTCCCGTATGATATTCTCCAGATGGCGTTAGGTTGGCTGGCCCGTGAGGACAGGATAAAGTTTGACAGGGTGGGGAAGTCTCTCAAGATCTCATTGAAGTAAAATCCATGGGCAGATCCCTGACCGACAAGATCATCGCGGGACATCTCGCGCGCGGGATGCCTGTCGCCGGTGCGGAGATTGCGCTGCGCATTGACCAGACGCTCACGCAGGACGCGACGGGGACGCTCGCGTTCCTCCAGTTTGAGGCGATGGGTGTCAGCAAGACGAGGGCCGGCCTGTCGGTGAGCTACGTTGACCACAACACGCTCCAGGCGGGACCGCAGAACGCCGATGATCACCGCTATCTGGAGCGCGCGGCGGCCCGTTACGGGGTATATTTCTCCCGCCCGGGGAACGGGATATGCCATCAGGTGCACCTGGAGCGGTTCGCGGTCCCGGGGAGCACGCTCCTCGGCTCGGACAGCCACACCCCTACGTGCGGCGGAATCGGCATGCTTGCAATCGGCGCGGGAGGGCTGGATGTCGCGGCAGCCATGGCAGGCGAGCCGTTCTACCTGAGCATGCCCGAGATCATTCTCGTGAGGTTGAGCGGGAGACTGCGGCCATGGGTTTCAGCGAAGGATATCATCCTCGAGCTCTTGAGGCGTTTCGGCGTGACGTGGGGGAGGGGCAAGATACTCGAGTACGGCGGTCCGGCGCTCACGTCGCTCACCGTCCCCGAGAGGGCGACGATCGCCAACATGGGGACGGAGCTCGGCCTGACCTCTTCAGTATTCCCCTCAGACCGCCAGGCGAAAATATTCCTCGAAGCGCAGCGGCGCCCCAGGCACTGGCGCGAGCTCCTCGCTGACCGCGGAGCGGTATATGCGCAGACGGTCGATCTCAACCTTGACGCGATCGAGCCGCTCGCGGCTGCTCCCCACAGCCCCGACAATATCAAGCGGGTGAGCGAGCTCGAGGGAGTGAGGGTCGAACAGGTGTGCCTCGGCAGTTGCACCAACTCTTCGTTGCGAGATATGCTCGAGGCGGCAGCGATGCTTGAGGGGCGCACAATCCCTCCAGGGGTGAGCCTCACCATATCGCCAGGCTCTCTGCAGGTGCTCAGGATGATGGTTGAGGGCGGCGCGCTCGATGCGATCCTCTCAGCGGGGGCCAGGCTCCTTGAGAACGCGTGTGGCCCGTGCATCGGCATGGGTCAGGCTCCTCCCTCCGGCGGAGTTTCGCTCAGGACGTTCAACCGAAATTTCATGGGGCGCTCGGGCACGCCTGATGCCGGGGTGTATCTCTGCAGCACTGCGGTGGCGGTTGCGTCTGCGCTCGCGGGCGAGATTGCCGACCCACGAAAAATGGGCAGGCCGCCGGTCATACGGTTGCCCCGGCGTTTCCTCGTTGACGACAGTATGATTATCCCCCCGCCGCGAAACAGGAGAGGGGTGCGCGTAGTCAAGGGCCCAAATATCAGGCCGCTCCCGCGCTTCCCGAAACTCGCCGATCGGATCGAGGGTGAAGTACTGCTCGTGTGCGGAGACAACGTGAGCACGGACGATATCATGCCTGCCGGCGCGAAGCTCCTCCCGCTCCGGTCGAATATTCCTGCGCTGGCCGAGCACGCATTTGAGCGGCGTGATCCCTCGTTCGCGCGGCGCGCCATGAGCGCGGGGACGGGTTTCATAGCGGCGGGGAGCAACTACGGCCAGGGGTCAAGCCGCGAACACGCCGCGCTGGTGCCCAGATACCTCGGAGTCGCCGCGGTAATCGCGCGCTCGTTCGCGAGGATCCATCAGGCAAACCTTGTCAATTTCGGCATCGTGCCGCTCGTCTTGGAGCGCGCGGATGATCTCCGCAAGCTCGCGCAGGGGGAACGGCTGAGGGTGCACGGGCTGCGGGCTGCGGTAAGGTCGGGGGAGCGGGTGGTCATTCACCATGTGAGCCGGCGCAGGCAGGTGCCTGCACGCCTGGAGCTCAGCAGCCGCGGGAGGCGGATCCTCCTCGCGGGTGGGCTGCTGAATCTGATCAAACAACAAAAGGGTTCAAGTCGTTGAAATTGTTCCAATCGTTTAAATCGCGAGGAGTTTAATTATTAACCGACTTGAACGACTTAAACGACTTAAACGAATATAGGATAGATACCATGCGCTACATTCTTCCCATGCTATTACTCGGGGTTGTTATATCCGGCTGTGCGCCCTCGCCGACCGACATTGCCGTCATCGACATTGACGCGATCTTTAAAAACTATAAGAAGTCGCAGTCCATTTACGAGGGACTTGAAAAGGAGAGGAGCAGCCTGGAAACCAAGGGGCAGGAAATGCTCGATGAGATCAACAAGCTCGTGAAGGAGTCAGAGCTCTTGAGCGAGGAGACGCGGAAGGAGCGGGAGACGCGCATCAAGGAAAAGAGCGTGGCGCTCGAAGCCTATCGCCGCGGCGCGACGAAGGACCTGGCGGAGCGGACGAACAGCGAGTACCAGAAGTTGATGAACGATGTGCGCGTGGCCGCTGAGGCCGTGGCGCAGAGGCGCCATATCAAGATCATCCTCGACACCTCGGCCGTCGTCTACGGCGCGAAGGGGTTGGAGGTAACCAGGGAGGTGATCGACGAGCTCAACAGGCGCTTCGATAAAGCGACCGAAAAAAGTGAAGCGCGCGCTGCCTCTCCCACAAGCCCAACACCTCGGTAACTTCATCACTGAACAGGTGGTGGGAGCCCTTTATAATAGTTCCCCTTGGTGGTACCTGTTTTTGTGGACGAAAACTCACCTGACACACTGTGAAAATCGAATCGAGTCGGTACGGAGTCCCCTGCACCAGGAAAAGAGGGAGCACGCGGTCGTACGACAGGGATAAGTTGAGAAGCCCTGACCGCCGCAGGAAGAGAAAGAGCTGCACGAAGGCAGTGCTGAAGCGGCGTCTGCGCGCCCACATCGTCAATGCCATCGCGCAGATGCACGTGGTAAATAGGATTGACATCATTCCGGAGAAGAAGGCTCATCTGGAACGGGCGGTCGCTGACCTCGAGGCGGTGCTCGCGGAGAGGGCGGGGAGCCATCTCCTCAGGCAGCAGCTCGCCCTCTGCCGCGAGCTCCTCCGGGAGATCGAGCGCGGCGCCTCTGACTGCCGCAGCGGACATGTCGATGTTATAATATGCAGCGAGTAGCTGTCTGAGGATGCGTCCCCCCGAGTATCCATCCCATCAAATTCCACTGGAGTTCCCCACCTGGAAGGGTGGGGGTGAGAGCGGTCTGGAGTTTTTGTGGCAGACGATTTGAACGGGGGGCGGGATTCTCCGCCTGAGGCACCCGCCTGCCTCCCGTCGGGCAGGCCCGCCTACAACCTGGCGGGCAGGGATGCGCCTCCGGAGCAGAAGTCGATTCGTACACTGCACCAGTCCTTACGGCTCGCTGGCTGTATGCGGGGACTAGACAGGGAGCTAAAGATATGCAGCGAGTGTGGCTGATAGCCTGAGGCGCGTCGCCGCCGGAAGTGCGAAGGATGGCGACATAAGCGTTCTTGTGCCCTCCATCCCAGCCTCAGCCAATCGGACCTACTGAACGATTACTTTATGGCCAGATCCTTCTCGCATGTAACCGCACTTTCTTGAAATTCCTGTCGTCATCTCCACCTGGCCCCCCCATCGGAGGGGGAGGGATATGGGAAAAAGCAGGGGGCCCTTCCGGCCCCCCTGCGCGTGTGGATACATGCCCGTCGCCCCTGGTATCGCTTACTGGACGATCAGGGTGTTTCTATCGACAGTCCCGACGTACTGCGGATTGTTCATGTCGGTCGTCTTCGCCGGATCAATTGCGCCACCCTCGAGGTAGTAAACCCCCGTCGCGATTCCCCTGAACTGCGTGTCAAGGACCGGATAGTTCCATATCGGCGCCGCCACGGTGCTGGTCCTGGAGAAGCCGAGATAGGGCGTCGGCGAAGCCCTGAACCCTTTTCCCCGTTCATAGTAGAGCGTCTGCCCGTTCGTCATGATGAACCGCACGAAAAGGTAGCACGGAGTGGAGATGACGGATATGTTCGCCCTGACCGCGATCCAATCGGTCGTGAAAAACGTCGTCTTGTTCGCCGTCAGATCGACCGGGGGCACCGGCGTCGGCGTGGGTACCGGCGGTATTACGAACGAGTAGACGACGCCCATATCCTCTGTCCCCCCATCCTCTGCTGCGCCATAAAGCGCGCCGTTCTCAAGGAGAAGCGTCCCTGTCGGAAATGAGCCGGTTCCCCCGATAATGCCGTCGAAACTGTAGAGCACGGTATAGCCGGTACCGTCGGTGTTAAGTGTGAAGATGGCGCCCGGGTCCGTGTACCCGACCCCGACCCCCTTGAGGGCAAATACCATGCCCCCGGGAGACGTTGTGCCATAGAGCCTGTTGCCGTCCATTGCCAGACCGGTGCAGAAAAGGTTATTGACCGTCTTCTTACTGCCATAAGTCCCCGCAGCGGTGTCGAGAGTGAAGTCGTGCAGGGTCTGGAAATTTGCCCCATTTTTGTCGAGGGCGAAGATGGTTCCCCCACCGGAATCGTATGGCCCGGTGTTCACGCCGCCGTACCGCGTCAGGCCGTAGAGCCTGCTCCCGTCCGATATGAGTCCGCCCACTGGCTCCGCGCCATCAGTCCCGGAGAAGTCGTGCAGGATCGCGTGGTTGCTTCCGGTGGGGGACATGGAGAACAGAGTCCCTTCTTCTGCGATGTACTTTCCGCCATCCCGGGTCGCTCCGTACAGGGTCCCGTTTTCGAGGAGCAGGTTGCCCCAAGGAGAACTGCCGTCGAGCGGGGAGCCGGCGAAATTATAGGCGACAGTATAGCCTGTGCCGTCGGTCTTGATGGAGTACGCGATGCCGTCGTCAGTGGTCCCCCCATTAATGGTCAATCCGTAAATCATGTCTCCAGACACCACCACGGGGCTCGGCTGCCATGACGTGCCTCCGGCATAACTGTACAGGATCGTGTAGGCACTGCCATCGGTCTTGATCGAATAGAGGGTCCCGGCCGAGTTTACTCCGCCCCCATTGGTCGTCCCGTACAGGACGCCGTTGGCCGGCGCGGGGACGCCGTTTGGGTACATGCCGTCAGGCGCGGGGCCGAAGCTGTGGAGGATTGTGAAGCCGCTCCCATCCATGTTCATTGCGTAGAGGATGCCCGATCCGTTCGCGCCCCCGGCGGATGTGATCCCATAGAGCTTGGCGCCGTCGGATACCACTCCTCCTGCCGGATACTCGCCGTCCGTCAGCCCGCCCGCAAAGTTATGAAGCACCGTGTACGTCTGCGCGAAAGCGCCCGTCGCCGCCAGGCACAACGCCACTGCCGCCACCGCAATTAAGCAACGCATGGCAATCCCTCCCTCTTTCCGTACCACGGGTACACCCCGTTAGGTACATCACCCTAATGATGCCAAAACCATTTGCGCACATCAAACAAAATAGCACAACAGTTATAATGGTAATCCCTCAGTTACGGTGGGGCTAAATAGAATACTCCACAACGTAGAGCACCCTTAAGGGTGCTCTAGTGTGCCCGGCATGTGTTGTTTCTCACAAGCTGAAAGGAGCTTGTCGGAGCTGATAGCGGCAACCGTAGCCAAACCGCAAGGCGTAGCCGTAAGGCGAAGCTGAAAGAAGCGGAAGGCGAACTCGCGACCGCAGGAACACGAACTGGCAGAGAGGCCGACGCGCAGGCGACGAGCTGGCTAGCAACAGCGAAGTCCGAAGGCTATCAAGATGCGCGTGGTAGAGCCAGACGGCGCGCGGGGAAAGAGACAACGCTTACCCGGGGAGATCCTCTTCTTGAGAGAGGAGAGGAAGTCAGCAGAGGCCGTAGTAGCGACGAGGCCCCCCGAAAAGGGGGCTGAGCGAAGGGCCGAAGAACCACGGAGCAGAGCTATAGAAGGGACTGGTTCGGAGACCGAGAGGAGCTATATATCGCGGAGAGCTGTCGAGGAGACAACTTCTCCGGCGACCCAAATGTTTGCGGGGCGGTGAAGCCGCTGTAGCGAGCAGGAGGGAGCCTCCGAGGGGGCCGAGCTGCGAACTTTCTGAAAGAGAGCGATGCACGAGCTCGACGCTTGCGGCGATGCTATAGTTGCTGGGTTCAATCGCCGGATGCTGAAAACGGCATGTCCGGTGGTGTGGGAGGGTCTGCGGGCGCAATCCCGCAGGCCCGACCCGATCAGGATTAGACGGATTAAGGTTCACGCGCTTGAATGTATGATCTGGATTCGTCATGTTTGCCTCCAGTTTTACCTTGCCCCTTCCTGCGGGTTTGAGATAATAGTCTCTGACATATGCATCGTGTAACGTATTCGAAAGAGGGGCTGATCAAGTTTATCTCCCACCTTGATCTTATCAGGCTCTGGCAGAGGGCGTTCCGAAGGGCTGGTGTGCCGGTAAAGATGTCTCAAGGTTTTTCACCCCATCCGCTCATGTCGTTCGGTCCCCCCCTCCCTCTGGGAGTGGAGGGCTGCGGCGAGATGCTGGATGTGGCACTGGTCCACGGGCAGGATCTCACGCGCGCGAAGGAGCGTCTTCAATTCGCTCTCCCCGAGGGCATCGGGGTGCGCGAGTTCCGCCCCGTTTCAGAGTTTCAGGCGTCCCTCTGCGCCGCAATTGATTATGCCAGTTATGAGGTGCATCTGGGAAAAGAGTGTGCGGGCGAAGTGAGGGAAAGGGTTGCGGCCGCGAAAAGCGCCCCCGCGTTAGTTTCAAAAAAGCAGACGAGAAAAGGGGAACGATACCGCGATATAAAACCCCTGATCAAAGAACTGGAGGTTGGAGGAGACAGCGGAGGGGAGGCGCGCATGCGCTTCACCGTCCGGGTGGGAGAGGGGGGTAATTGCAACCCCCATGAGTTGCTCGAGGCAGTGCTCGGGTGGCCTGAAGAGCGCGTCAAGAAGCTACGCATCACGCGAACCGCGCTCGTCTCGAGCGGTAAATTCTAAATGGAAGGCTCTGCAAACCCGTGTTGAGATTCATTCCGAGAGCGCCGGCGCCGGAGTTTTAGCGACGACGCTGGGAAACGCGACAGAGGACCCGATGACACATGTGACGCGCCATACGAGAGACACCAGGGGACAGAAACGCCGTCTGCGGACATGTCTCGGCGCACATACGACAGTGAATCTCCGATTGCCAAGGTCTCTGGCGCAACGGAGTGCCTCATCGCTCGGCGCGGGAAGCAGCCTGGAAAGGATTGTTATCAATGGACAGGCAGATCATTATCAGTTCGGAACCGCGCGAAACCCGCGTGGGCATCATGGAGGATGGCAAACTCCAAGAGCTTTTGATCGAGCGGGAGCAGGAAAAAACGCTCGTGGGAAACATCTACAGGGGAGTGGTGAGAAACGTCCTCCCGGCCATTCAGGCGGCCTTTGTTGACATTGGCCTCGGCAGGAATGGGTTTCTCCATGTTTCGGATATCACCAATGAGGTTTCTGCGTGCAGGGAGATCGCGGGCGAGGACGTTGAGGGGCTCGGGGTCACCAGCAAAGACGCCAAGAGAGAGTCTATCGACAAGATGCTCCACAAGGGGCAGGAGATTCTTGTCCAGATAATAAAAGAACCCATCGGGACGAAGGGGGTCAGGCTCTCGAGCAACATCTCCCTCGCGGGCCGCTACCTGGTGATGATGCCGGGGGCCCGCCAGATCGGCATCTCCAGGCGCATCGCGGATTACGCGGAGCGGCGGCGCCTCAGGCATATCCTCAGACAGGTCAACACCCCTAAGGACCTCGGGTTCATTGTCCGGACCGTCGGCCAGGGCGCATCGCAGGAAGAGTTCGAGAAGGATGTGCGCTACCTTTCCGACCTCTGGGCGGGCATTCAGAGGCAGATCCCGGCCTCGCCCTGCCCCTCGCTTATCCACGAAGAGCTCAATCTCATCCTCAGGGTTCTCCGCGACGTGCTCACCGAGGATGTCTCCAAGATCATCATTGATTCGCGGGATGAGTATAAGAACATCCAGCGGTTCGTCAATGCCCTCATGCCGAACATGGAGGCCACGATCGTCTACCACAGCGGCAGGGACCATGTGTTCGACAGCTCCGGCATTGAAAAGGAGATTGAAAAGGCTCAGCGGAAGAAGGTGTGGCTCAAATGCGGCGGCTACCTCATCATCGATCAGACGGAAGCCATGGTCGTGATCGATGTGAACAGCGGCCGATGCCTCGACAAGAAGAATCTCGATGACACCATTCTCGAGACAAACATGCAGGCCGCGGAGGAGGCGTGCCGCCAGATACGGCTGCGCAACATCGGTGGCATCATCATCATTGATTTTATTGACATGCACCTCAAGAGGCACCAGCGGATGGTGGAGAAGGCGATGCTGAAAGCGGTGAACCGGGATAAGGCGAAGACGAACATCTTCCCCATTTCGCAGCTGGGGATCCTGCAGATGACCCGCGAGCGCGTGAAGGAGAGCTTGAGCGAAGCGGTCTACGAGGCGTGCCCTTACTGCAGCGGGGGAGGGAGGGTGAAATCCGCCACCAGCATGAGCATCGAGGCCCAGCGCCTCATCAAGCTGGCCCTGCGGAGCAGCAGGCGCTTTCTCAGGCTTCCCATCAAGGTTCAGGCGCACCCGAAAGTGTGCGAGCGGCTTCAGAAGGAGGACCGCGAGGCCGTACAGGAGCTCACGCAGAGATACAGGGGAGTGGTCACGTTCGAGCCGCGGGAGGATCTGCACGTTGAAAACATCAAGCTCATCAACGAGCGGACGGGGAGGCTGATTCAGGTGTAGATCCATTTCGCGCCGGGAAGTAAGGATGGCTGATGCAATTTGGCTGGTGCAATTTATAGTTGACCTTAATTACGCTAGATAGTAGTATGGTGCAACAATCTTCAGGGCGGGGTGCAAGTCCCCACCGGCGGTAGAGCCCGCGAGTCCCGCTTAGCGGGACTGATCCGGTGAAACTCCGGGGCCGACGGTCACAGTCCGGATGGGAGAGGATTGCATAGTGTTGTGCTCACTGTCCTGAAGAATGCGTTCTTCAGGACTTTTTTATTTCGCCGCGGGCTTTGTGACGACATGGTGCTTTAAACTTTACACTTTCAACTTTGGGCTGCAATTATGGTGAGTTCGGTGCAGGACGCAATTAAAGACATTGCCGCGGGCAAGATCGTCATCGTGATTGACGATGCGGACCGAGAAAACGAGGGCGATTTCGTCATGGCCGCTGAGAAGGTCACTCCGGAGGCGATCAACTTCATGGCGACGCACGGCAGGGGCCTCATCTGTGTCTCGGCGCCGGGGGGGCGCATCGAAGAGCTGGGACTGAAGCCGATGGTGCAGGTGAACACATCCCTCTATGGCACCCCCTTCACTGAGTCAATCGACTTCATCCACAATACCACCACGGGCATCTCCGCCTACGATCGGGCTGCGACGGTCCGCGCGTTCGCCGATCCCGGCTTCGGCCTCAAAGATTTCGCCAGGCCGGGGCATGTCTTTCCCCTCAGGGCAAGGGAGGGAGGAATCTTGAGGCGCGCGGGGCATACCGAGGCAAGCGTGGATCTGGCGAGACTCGCGGGGCTCTATCCGGCGGGCGTCCTCTGCGAGATCATGGATGAGGACGGCAGGATGGCGAAGCTGCCGGCCCTTCGCCGCATCGCCGAGCGTTTCCAGCTTCGCATCGTGACGATTGACGATCTCATCCGCTACAGGATGACAGAGGAGAAGCAGGTCAGGTGTACCGCCCGGACGTCAATCCCCACCCCGTACGGCACATTCGAGCTCCGCCTCTACGAGTGCATGCTGGATAACTACCACCACATCGCGCTGATCAAGGGCGAGGTCTCCGGCAGGGAGAACGTCCTCGTGCGGGTTCATTCGGAGTGCATGACCGGAGACGTCTTCGGCTCCCTCCGCTGCGACTGCGGGGAACAGTTGAGATTGTCGCTCAAGCGGCTTGCGGAAGAGGGGTGCGGCGTGCTCCTCTACATGCGGCAGGAGGGGAGGGGGATAGGCCTGGTGAACAAGCTCAAGGCGTACGCCCTCCAGGACAGCGGGCTCGATACGGTGGAGGCCAACGAGCACCTCGGGTTTCCCCCCGATCCCAGGGATTACGGGATAGGCGCCCAGATCCTCGCTGACCTCGGCCTGCATAAGATACGGCTCCTCACCAATAACCCGCGGAAGATCGTAGGCCTCGAAGGCTATGGCCTGAAGGTTTCCGAACGGGTGCCGATCAGCGTGGGGGCGACAGATTATAATCGGGAGTATCTGGAGACCAAGCGGGATAAACTGGGGCACCTCATATAAAAGTCAAAAGGCAAAAGTAAAAAGGTAAAAAGGAGGATTGAGCCGCGTCGTTCTTTTTAATTTTGAATTGTGGTTTTGCCTTTTGCGTTTTCACTTTTGAGCTATCAAAGAAAGGAGGGAGCAATGGTTAAAACATTTCAGGGTGAGATGGTGAGCAGGGGGAAGCGGTATGCGATTGTCGTCAGCCGCTTCAATGAGTTCATCACCTCGAAGCTCCTCGGGGGAGCGATGGACGCGCTGCGGCGCCACGGGGTAAAAGAAGAGGAGATCACCGTGGTGTGGGTTCCCGGCTCTTTTGAGATTCCCTATGCCGCCAGCAGGATCGCGAAGGCCAAAAAGCACGACGCGGTCATCTGCCTCGGCGCAGTCATTCGCGGGGCGACGCCGCATTTCGAGTACATCAGCAGCGAGGTGACCAAGGGGATCGCGCAGATCTCTCTCTCGACCGGCGTGCCGGTGATCTATGGCGTGATCACGCCGGATACGCTCGAACAGGCTATCGAGCGCGCGGGGGCAAAGGCGGGTAATAAGGGCGCGGAGGCCGCAGAGGCCGCCATCGAGATGGTAAATCTGTTTGAGAAGATATAGCAGTGAATGACAAATGACAAAGCACAAATCACAAAAGAATGACAAATACCAAAGTACAAATGACAAATGAACCGCAGATAGCAAGGAATAAAGGCTAGTGTCAGATTATTTTGTCATTTGGATTTTGTCATTTGGTATTTGACATTTCAAGTATGGGATTTGGGATTTTAACAAATGGGTAGCCGAAGAAAAGCACGAGAGCTCGCGCTCCAGTTTCTCTACCAGATAGAGATAACCCGTGGGGATCTGGAAACGACGCTGGGCCTCTTCTGGGCGGAGCATCCGGTTGGGCCAGAAATAAGGGGTTACGCGAGCGAGCTGATCCGGGGGACTCAGGAAAATCTTGACAAGATTGACCCGCTCCTCAGCAGGTACGCTCATAATTGGATACTCGCGCGGATGGCGGCGGTGGACAGGAACGTTCTCCGCCTCGCCGTGTACGAGATGCTCTTCTCGAAACATGCGCCGCCCATTGTGGTGATCAACGAGGCGGTGGATATCGTGAAGAAATATTCGACGCCTGACTCTGGGGCGTTTGCGAACGGCATCCTTGATCAAATCCGCAAGGAAGAGATGAAAGATGCACCGTAGGGAATCGGCGCCGCCACACGCCCCGGCGGATCGTTTCTCCGGGGAAGAGTTGAAATTCATGCGGCTCGCCCTTCGCCTGGCGAATCGCGGCAAGGGCCGCACCAGCCCGAATCCCGCGGTGGGCGCCGTTGTTGTCAGGGGTAGAAGGGTGATCGGTCGGGGGTGGCACCGGCGATCGGGAGAAGCTCACGCGGAAGTGCGCGCCATCGCTCAGGCGGGCGGCGCGGCGCGGGGGGCGACGATGTATGTCACGCTGGAGCCGTGCTGTACCTACGGGCGCACGCCGCCCTGTACTGATGCGATCGTGCACGCAGGCTTAAAAAAAGTGATCGTCGCCACGCTGGACCCCAATCCGCGCCACCATGGCCGTGGCATCGCCCTCCTGCGGCGTCGCGGCGTCCTCGTGAGGGTCGGGGCTCTCAGCAGGGAGGCGTCGGCCCTCAACGAAGACTTCGCGAAGTACATTAAGACAGGGCTCCCCTTCACGACGGTAAAGGTTGCGATGAGCATCGATGGGAAGATCGCCACGGTTGGAGGCGACTCGCGCTGGATCAGCGGGGCCGAATCACGGAGACAGAGCCATCGGATCAGATTCTGCTCGGACGCGGTCCTCGTCGGGAGGAGGACAGTCGAGCGGGACAACCCAAGTTTAACGGCTCGCCCGGGAGGGCGCGTGGCAAAAGTCCCATGGCGGATTATTCTGGATTCGAAGGCGGAAATCCCCTTCGGGTCGAACGTGCTCAAACCCCCGGACGTGTCGAAAACGGTCATCGCCGTCACCGGCCGCGCCCCCCGCGGGAGGATTGCCAGGCTGGAAGCGCTCGGCGCGAGGGTGATCCGATGCCCGACCAGGCGCGGCAGGGTTTCGCTGAGGAGCTTGTGGCGGCGGCTCGGCCGCATGGGCGTCATGTCGGTGATGGTCGAGGGGGGAGGCGAGACGATCGCCTCTGCGCTTGAGGCGGGCGTGGTGGACAGCGTGATGATATTCATTGCCCCCGCGATCATAGGGGGGCGCGGCGCGCCGACGCCGGTGGGCGGGGCGGGAATAAAAAGGATCGCCGATGCGATACCGCTCAGCAGCGTTGCTGTGGCGCGGTGCGGTGATGATATCTTGATCGAGGGGCGCGTTAACTGCGGCCGAAAGTGGAAAGCGAAAACAAAATAGGCGACTTAACGTATCACCACAGATAAACACAGATAAATACTACGGCAGAAAGTGCAAGGCTTAAAGTTGAAAGAAATTATGTCACGGTAAACCTTCAACTTTGCACTTTTAACTGTAGTCCTATCTGTGTGCATCCGTGTTCATCTGTGGTTATTCATATTTAACTGATGTCCGCCACGGGCGGCTCGAGGCTGTAGTGCTTATTGCACTTTAAACCTTACACTTTCAACTTTGGGCTGTAGTCAAGATGTTCACGGGGATCATCGAAGAGATAGGTGTAGTTGAGAACATTGTGGCGACGCCCGCCGGCAGGCGGATTGCGATCATTTCCGGCACCGTTGCGGCGGGGGCCGAGCGCGGAGCGAGCGTGGCGCTCAATGGCGTGTGTGTGACTGTGGTTGAATGTTCGCCACCAGTCTCAGCGTCTCGCAAAGGGAGGCTGGCGGCCGACATACTCCAGAAAACATGGGAACTGACGAACCTGAATGCGTTGAAACCCAACGAGGGTGTCAACCTCGAGAGGGCGTTGCGCCTCGGAGACAGGATCGGGGGGCATTTTGTTCTGGGCCACGTCGATGGTCAAGGGACAATCATATCCCGCCGGAGGGAGGGCGATGATCTGGTCGTGGGGATTTCTGCGAACGAAATGCTCATGAAGGGAATCGTCCTGAGGGGATCAATCGCGGTGGACGGGATCAGTCTCACCGTCGCCAGGATGAACGCCGGCGCCTTCTATGTGCACTGCATCCCGTTCACGATACGGAATACCACGCTCGGGAGCACGCCGGTCGGCGGCAGAGTCAATCTCGAGCTGGACGTCCTGGGTAAGTATGCCAGTCGGGATCGCGCACAGGGGATCACCGAGTCGTTCCTCAGGGAGCACGGTTTTCTATAGGATTCCGGGAGCCGGTGGGTGATCGGCGCTGGGCGATAACTGCCAGAAATGATGTTTCACCACGGACCCGCCTGCCGCCTGCCTGTCGGCAGACAGGGACGGGCAGGGAGCACGGCGCGGCCTTTGGCCGCAACCAATTTTTACCACTGAAGACACTGAATTCACTGAACACAACATTCTACGGTAAAGAAAGTTACGAATACCAAGCGAAAAACTTTCTCCAATTAAAAAGTTTTGCACACGTGTAGTACGGAGATACACGGAGCCTGCCCGCCGGCAGGCAGGCTCTGTGGTAAAACATCAAAGCTGTTTTTCTGAAAATTGGAGATAGTCCAGACTGATTGCGCTTGCCTTGGCGCTGCATGTTTTTTAGAATAGTGATCTCTCATGGGCGCCGGTTCAGGCGGCGCGGTGCATCAATTCCCGGGGTATCATTCCGGATGGTGCCGATATATGCGTGGGCTTCACAAGATGCCGTAGCGCACACTTAAGTGCGCGCTACAGGGCTCTTAAAAGTACACACTTTTATGCGGATAATCTCATTCCGAGCGCGTGATGAAGTGAGGGGTTGAATGGACAGGTTCCAGCTCTTATGTGTCGCCCTTTCAACGGGGCTGCACACCGTGCTGATCGCGCATCTGCCTCCCGTGGTCTCCAAGGAAGCCGGACAGGCCTTCCCCCCCGCGATAGAGTTCTCGTACATTGAGGCCGTCGGCGGACCGGCCGGGGGAGAGCATGTGCCACATCCAGGCGAAGCGGGTGATGATTCCTCAATCGCCAGCTTGCGGGAGGTGGGACAGGATCAGGCAAGGGCCGACTCACAGGTGCTGAAAGGTACGGGTGAGATACTCTCGGGAGTCACAAGGGAGACATTGAGGCCTCTCTCTCCTCGGGAGATAAGAAGCTCCGAGGCGTTCACTGCTGCGGTGAACCGGTACAGGAAGCAGCTCGAGCAGATACTCGAACGGGAGGGCAAGCTGTCATATCCGCATATCGCGCTGGAGAGCGGACGGGAGGCCAGGCTGCAAGTACGTTTCTGCGTGCGGGGAGATGGAGCGCTGGAGTCAATCGAGGTGCCGCCGGCGTGCGGGGGTTTCGACCGTGAGCTCGTGGCAGGTCTCAAAAAGGCCGCGGTCTGTTTCCCTGCGTTCCCCGAGGAAATCAAATGTGAAAAGCTCACCTTCTGCTGGCCGGTGAGTTTTGATCTGCGCTAAAGAAAAGGAGGGGGTGAATTTGCCAAAGGTAATTCTGAGGCCGAACGAGCCGGTGGAGAGGGCCCTGAGGCGATTGAAGAAGAAAATCGACAAAGAGGGCATCATGAAGCAGGTGAGGAGACACCGACACTACGAGAAGCCCAGTCAAAAGCGCCGCAGGAAGGCACAAGAAGCCAGGAGGAGATAGTTGTTCATCGCTCCCCAGGAGAGCATGCTGGCTTTTTCTACCTCGTGGAATGCTGGTGGCAGGCTCACCCCGAGGGCGTTGCTCTTGACCCTGCGCGGGCTCGGTGTCAGGGCGATCGAGCTGAGCTACCGGCACACGGAGAAGGAAGTTGACGCGATCTCCACCTGCTGCCGCTCGCTGGAGATGGGGATTGTGAGTGTGCATAACTTCTGCCCCCTCCCCGCCGTGCCGGATCGCGGACGCTCTCTCTCTGAGATACTCCTCCTGTCCTCTCTGGAAGAGGCCGAGCGCCAGGCTGCGGTCGAAGAGACAAGGCGCTCTATCGACACTGCCGCTGCGTGTGGCGCCCGGGCGCTCATCGTGCATCTCGGGCGCGCGGAAATACCACCATTCACGAGGGACCTGATAGAACTCTACCGGTGCGGCCAGGAACGCTCGAAGCGCTACCGGGAAATGCACGACCGCATGGTGGAAGAACGGGCGCGGAGCGCGCGGCGGTATTTCGACAGGGCACTCCTGAGCCTGGACGCGCTCTGCCCGGATGCGTCGCGTGCGGGTGTGTTGCTCGCGGTTGAGAACCGCTTCCACCACAGAGAAATCCCCTCCCTGGATGAGTGCGGGGAAATTATGGAGCGGTTCAGGGATGGCCCGATTGCGTATTGGCATGACATCGGGCACGCCCAGGTCATGGAAAATCTTGGTTTCTGGCGGCAGGAGGATTATCTGGACGCGGCAGCGGGGAAGTTGTGCGGGTTCCATGTCCATGACGTGCTGCGCTGCCAGGACCACCTGCCTCCATCATACGGCACGGTGAATTTCAGCCGTTTCAGAAAGTACTGGAATCCCCTCGCGCCGGTGGTCATCGAGCTCTCTCCCGCCAATGATACCGCTGCGGTTGTGCGGGGGATTGAGTACGCCAGGCGCGAAATGGCCGGGGCATGTACGGGTGCGGGCTGACCAGATTGAGCAGAACCCAAGATGGCCCCTCGCATGACATCTCTTAACTCGATGGGATAGTGCTGCCGCGGGCACGGCTTATGGATGATCAATGGAGAAGATACCATGACTAAAACCATCATCAGCACGGAAAAAGCCCCGGGGCCTGTGGGACCGTACTCACAGGCGGTGCGGGCGGGAAACATGCTTTTTATTTCAGGGCAGATCGCCATTGAGCCGCAGAGCGGGACGCTCGTGAGCGGCGATGTAGCGCAGCAGACGAAAAGGGTAATGGAAAACCTCGGCGCGATACTCCATTCCCAGGGACTCTCGTTCGCCAACCTGGCGAAGACCACGATCTACCTCAAAAACCTCGGAGACTTTGAATCGGTTAACAGGATATACAGCGAATATTTTGATTCCGGGCCGCCTGCCCGTGCCTGCGTTGAGGTTTCGCGCCTTCCTAAAGATGCGGCGGTCGAGATAGAGGCGATCGCGGTGTATGGCTAATGGTTGAGGGTCGAGGGTGGAGGATTGAGGATCGAGGGTTGAGGATCGATGGTTAAGGGTTGAGGGTTGACTGTCAGCGGGGGGAACGCGTCGAGGGAGCGCGGGGCGGTGCGCGGAACCACGCTCACCGTGAAGAGGATCGAGCGAAAGAGGTGACGAACATGGGCGCGAACGGTGTGGTGATTGATTATACGCATATGATGGCAGACGCCATCGGCACCGAGAACGGCATCTGCGCCGAGGATCTGAAGAGTTCAATGGACAGGGCGTGCGCCGCCGCGAGTTCAGTGCGCGCGGCTGCCGGGGAAGGGCGCATGGGCTTCTGCAAGCTCCCCTTCGACCCGTCACTCGTCAGAGAAGTCGGGGGCGTTGCAGACCGGCTCGCCGCGGCGGTTGATAATTTTGTCGTCCTGGGGATAGGCGGGTCGGCGCTCGGCAACAGCGCGCTTCACGCGGCGCTCAACCATCCGTACTACAATCTCCTTCCCAGGGAGCGGCGCGGCGACAGGCCCCGTATCTTCGTGCTCGACAACGTTGACCCGGAGTTCGTCGCCGGCGCCATGGATCTGCTCGACCTGGAGCGGACCGCGATCAACGTGATCACGAAATCGGGGAGCACGGCGGAGACCATGGCGCAGTGTCTCCTCTTCCTCGACGCGATGGAGAAAAGGCTTGGGAAGGAAAAAATGCGGGAGCGGGTGATCGCCACGACCGATCCGCATCGGGGGGCGCTGCGGTCGCTCGCCCTCCGCGAGGGATACCGCCTGCTCACGGTCCCGCAGGATGTGGGCGGCCGCTTTTCGGTGCTCAGCGCCGTGGGTCTTCTGTCTGCGGCCGTTTCGGGTATTGACATCGGGGAGCTCCTCGAGGGCGCGCGGCTGATGCATGAGATTTCACTGAAGCCTGAAATCTCATCCAACCCGGCGCTCGCACTGGCGCTCCTCTACTACCTGGCCTATACGAGAAAGGGGAAGGCCATCGCTGTCATGATGCCCTACTGCAATGGCCTGCTCGGGATCGCCGACTGGTTCAGGCAGCTCTGGGCGGAGAGCCTGGGGAAGAGGGTCGATCGCGCCGGGAGGGTTGTGCACGTGGGGCAGACGCCGATCAAGGCGCTGGGCGCAACGGACCAGCATTCGCAGATTCAGCTCTACATGGAAGGGCCGTGCGATAAGATCGTGACATTCGTAGGCGTGAGGGAATACCGGCGTGAGGTTCCGATTCCGCGTCCCGCCGTGCGTGATGATGCGCTCGATTACCTCTCGGGGCGGACGATGAACTCCCTGATCCGCGCCGAGCAGAGGGCGACCGCCCTCGCGCTCGCGCGCGCCGGGAGGCCAAACATTTCAATTGAGCTCAGCCGCGTCACCCCGCGCACCGTGGGGATGCTGCTCTACATGTTCGAGATGCAGACCGCGCTCGCCGCTGAACTTCTGGGGATCGACGCATTCGACCAGCCAGGCGTCGAGCAGGGGAAGAAGCTGACGTACGCCATGATGGGGCGCAGCGGGTATGATGAGATGCGGGAAGAGATCGAGCGGATGGAGGGGGATAGGAGCAGTAGGTACGTGATCGAGCTGTGAGGGGAAAGGATCCCAATGCCCTTTATAAAGAAGAGGAGGGTTCCCATCTTCCTCTACCACGGGGTGAGCGAGTGTGAAACCGACGCCATACGCGATCCGATCTACGCGCTGCCGATCTCGGCGATCAAGGCTCAGGTAAACTGGCTGCGTAGTCATGGCTGTGCCGCGGTGCCCCTTGACGCGATCCTGGCGCGCGCGGGGACGGAAGGGAGCGCGTTCGTCATCACGATTGACGATTGCCTCGCGAGCGCGTACACGCACCTTTTCCCGCTCCTCCTGAGCGCGGGATGCAGGGCCGTGGTGTTCCCCGTGGCGGGACTGGTGGGGCGGAAGGGCTGGGTGAGATGGGGCGAGCTCGACGAGATGCGTCGAGCGGGGATGGAAATCGGCTCCCACACGATGAGCCATGCGAATCTGGCTGCGATATCCCGGCATGAAGTGACGAGGGAACTCCGGGAATCAAAGGGGCTCCTTGAAGACAGGCTGGGGGCGCGTGTGAGATTCCTCTCACTGCCGGGCGGCTACCATAGCCCCACGCTCGCGGCAGCCGCGATTGAGGAGGGCTACGAGGCGATATGCGGCTCCGTGTTCGGCTACAGCCGTTATGGAGCGGATCGTTACGCGCTCAAACGGTTCTGCCTCAAACAGGGTGACGGGGAAGCGATCGTCCACCGCGTCATGAGAGGGGCATTTACGCCACTCGCAACGCGCTACTTAAGAGAGCGGGGAAAAGATGCGTGCAGGCGGTTGATGGGGGAAAAATTTTATGCGGTGGTGCGGGGCGCGCTCACGCCGCGCGGTACGCCTGCGGGCCTCCCCCGCTTCCCCGTGTGAGGTTGCATGCTCGTTGTTCCTTCGCTTTAAACTTTAGACTTTCAACCTTGAACCGTAGTTACACGCCCCTCGCGCTGAGCACCACGCCCAATGTCTTGAGCATTATCCACAGGTCAAGGATGAGGGACATGTTCTCGATGTAGTAGAGATCGCAGACGAGCTTCTCCGCGTGCGACTCAAGGCTCCCCGCGTAGTTCAGGGTTACCTGCGACCATCCGGTGATCCCCGGCTTGACCTCCAGCCGCTCCGCATAAAACGGGATGCCGCGGATGAGCGAGCGGACGAAGTGGGGGCGCTCCGGCCGGGGACCGACGATGCTCATGTCTCCCTTGAGCACGTTGAAGAACTGAGGCAGCTCATCGAGGTGGGTCCTGCGCAGGAACCGCCCGAACCGTATTACCCTCGTGTCACCCGGGCGTGACCATACCGGCCCGGTATCTTTTTCAGAATCCGCGCTCATCGTCCTGAACTTGAGCATGGTAAATGGGCGGCAGTGCAGCCCCGCTCGCTCCTGTCTGTGAATGACCGGGCCGGGAGAGGTGAGTTTGATGATCAGGGCGATGGGCGCCATGAGCACGGGCCCGGCGAACACGATTCCCACGAGCGAGAGCGCGATATCCATCACCCGTTTGATCCCTTTATACGGACCGCGCCCGTAGCGGACGGTGGTCAATTCAATCAGCGGGACATTTTTCTCTGCGGCGGTGGCGGCTACCCGGCCCACGACGGCTTCATAGAGATTAGGGACCGTCTTGAAGATGATGTCCGTGTTGATGAAAAGGGAGAATATCAGGGCGACCTGGTCCCGGGGGAGATCGGGAGATGAGATCACCGCCTCGTCCACCGGGATTCTCTTAATGATCGAGGGGATATCGTTCACGGAGCCGAGGATCATGCGCCGGTCGACGCGCGGCTCTTCTGCCCCCGTTGAAACATACCCCACCAGCGTGCATTTGACGCCCGTGCGGCGGGTGAGATGGAGCATCAGGCGGAAGGCGTTCTGATCGGTGCCGATAATGAGCAGGTGGGAGACGAAGTAGTCGTGGCCCAGGATGGCGTTGATGAGGCGGCGGACCAGGACTCTCCACGTCGTGATCAGGGCTGCCGTGATGCCCCACGAGATCAGGATTACCGACCGCGGATAGGCGAGGGCGCGCGAGTAGAAGGCCGCCGCGATAATGATGAGCGTGCTCACGGTCATGGCCTTGA
This sequence comes from Candidatus Auribacterota bacterium, assembly GCA_026392035.1. Lineage (NCBI taxonomy): Bacteria > Pseudomonadati > Candidatus Auribacterota > Candidatus Auribacterota bacterium. Next base: position 83,238 of record JAPLCX010000064.1, read on the forward strand.
CGATGTTTGAGAGGCTCTCGATGTTGGTCTTGTATTTTGGCTTCTCGTAGAGGCCGAACACGTAGAGGCAGATCAGGCGCAGGAGGACGATGAACACCGCGATCCGCTTGTAGGCGTCAAAATTTGCCTGGCGCACGTCGATGCCGAAACGGAGGGAGAAGGAGAGCAGGTCGGCGAGGACAATGAGCACGATGTCAATGATCACCCCGGCGCCCACGATCAATCGAATCGATGGTTTTGCTTTCATAGTGACCGATGCGGTGCTGAGCGGCCTCCCGCTAATGTAAAAATCTTTGGAGCGGGCTACGATTTATTCCCGTCGGGCTCGCGGGCGAACTTTACCAGAAAGCTCTTCTGAACCTTCGCGTCCTGGGAGGTCTCCACGATGTCTGCGAGGCACATCCTATTGTAGAGTTTCTTCACCTTCGCTCTTCCTATCTGCACGCCATCGTGCTCGATCGTGCCCTCATCCCCTGCTTCGATCCCGTCGGCGCTCCCCACATTGAGGATGATAAAATTGTACGTATTATTAAGAATGAGGATCTGACCCGCGATCTCACTGACCGACGGGGCTGCCTCGGTGACGACCGTTTCCTTGAGCTGAATGTCCTGCGCGATCGGGGTGCCGACCCCCTGCGCCAAATTGAATTGGGCCATGCGCGTTTCCATCTCGGATTGCTTCCTGCTGAGCTCCTCGATCCTCTCGTACATCTGCATCTCCATCTCTTTGCTTTCCTTCAGGCGTTTCCGCAGATACGCTGCAATCTCTTCCTTCCGCGCGGCGTTATCTTTCGCCTCCTTCTCGCGCCCCTCGATCAGGCCGAGACGCTGTTCCAGGTCACGGATTGCCTGTTTTTTCTCATCCATGCTTTTTTCAAGGCTTCGTCTCTTGTACTCGATCGCGATGATTTCTTCCTTGGTCTGGGTGAGTTTGTCCTGGAGCGAGATGGTCACGAGGTTCTGAGAGTAATACTTCGCGTAGAAATAGGCAACCGCCGCGCTCTCGGCGAGTATGATCAGAATGACCACGAGACTGATCGGGTGCGCTCTAAACGCAGTCCCGTGTCCCTTGGGGCGGTGTGTGCGTGGCGTGGTTTCTTCCATAGAATTGAATATCTCGACAGCCCAGCGTTGTTCTTATCGCGCAAGGCCACCCGGTCGCGTAATGGGTCAGTTTTGCAGGGGTAACGGTAAATGATGTTCGCCACGGATTTTCACGGATAACCACACGGATGGCCGCAGATGAAGCTTTCTTTTGATCTGTGAATATCCGTCATAATCCGTGTTCATCCGTGGCCCCCCTCCTGTCAACGGCAGCACGTAAGACGCTGCCATCGGGAGAAAAGAGTGAATCCCGTGGCTTCGTTAGCGCGCGTAAAAAAAATCATCAGGGACGGCAAGGTATTTGCGCTCACCACGCATATATACCCCGATGGTGATGCCATCGGTTCCACGATGGCGTATCTCCTCCTCCTGAAATCGATGAACAAGAGCGCGGTCGCCATCATCCCGTCACCGGCCCCTCTCATATACCGTTTCCTCGACAGGAGAGGGGACCTGCTCGCGTACCATAAAAAATATGATCCCCTCATTGCCGGGGCGGACGCCCTCTTCATCCTTGACTCCAGCACGAATGACCGCCTGGGGCCGATCTATGAGGTGGCGCGGCGCTCCGGGGTCAGGCGGGTGTGCATCGACCACCACCCCGGCAATACGGTCGAGGCGGAGACCAAGTTTGTGAAAATCGATGCCTGCTCAACCGCGCAATTGATATACGAGCTCTATCTTGCCTGCGGCCGTGAGATCGGGCGGGACGCCGCAATCGCCCTCTACACGGGGATGCACACCGATACGGTTTCGTTCAACTTTCTTGGCACGACTGCCCGCACGCACGAAATAGTCGCCGATCTCTTGAGGAGGGGAGTTGATCCCAAAGAGGCATGGCTGCGGATGTATGGGAATGATTCGCCCCGCTTGATGAAACTGGCGGGAATTACACTCGAGGGACTTCGCACGGCGGCCGGGGGCCGCATCGCGTGGGTGGTGATACGGGAATCACAATGGCGGCTGCTGCGTGTCAACCCGTCTGAAACGGAATCGATTACACGCTACCCGCTCACGTTGCGGGGCGTGGGGGTCATCGCCCTCTTCTGTGAGGAGGGGAGAAGACAGGTCCGCGTGAGCATGCGGGCGCTGGACCGCACCGATGTGGGGAAAATCGCGCGCGCCCTCGGCGGGGGAGGCCACAGTACCTCGGCCGGCGTGCGGATGCAGGAACCCCTCCCCAAGGTGGTCAGAAAGATAATCAAAGCACTGATGAGAAGAAAACCCTAAATCCGAAACACTAAACTCGAAACAAACTCAAAACTCAAAATCCAAAAACATTGAACGTTGGTGTTTTGAGTTTAGAGATTCGGGTTTCGGGTTTGTTTAGGATTTCGTGTTTAGTGTTTCGAGTTTCTCCCCGGAGGGGATCATTTGGAAAGGAGGTGCGCGGAAAGTTGAAATTCAAGACTTGACCCCTTGTCAGGGGAGATGCGCGGAGGCCGCTTTTGACTTCTCGCTGTGGAGGCCCACGCCGTCAACTGCGGCGATCCGGTAGGTGTATTTCTTTTTTGCCTGCGCCGTGCAATCCTCGAATCTCAGGCCGGTGACCTGGCCGACCCTGCTCTCTCCGCCGAGGATGTCCCACGCCGTGCTCCTGTAAATCTCGTAGCCGGAGATATCAGGCTCCGGATTTGCTTTCCAGGTCAGTACAATCTTGCCGTTTTGGGCTTCGGCAGTCACCCCCTCGGGCGCGGCGGGGCGGGGTTTCGTCGATGCCTCGGTTTTATCCGAGGCGTCGCTCTCGAGGCCGTCAGCATCCACCGCACGCACGTTGTACTGATAACGCGCCCCGTTCTCGAGCCGCTCATCGAGATAGCTGTTTGACTTCGAGCTCCCGACGTCCTTGAAGCTGCCACCGCGCCCTGTTTTTCTGGACACAACGTAGTGGTCTATGTCGCCCTCGGGATTCGCCGCCCACGTGAGGCGGGCGCTCCTTGCCAGACCTGATTCTGCCGAGAGTTCACGCGGCTTCGTGGGGCATGGTTTGGTAGTCGCTGAAACCGGTTGAGAGAAGTCGCTCACGAGATCATCGCGATCCACCGCCTTTATTTTGTAGGAGTATGTCGTCAGGTCTTTGAGCCCCTTGTGGATGAATTCGTTCTGCGGGGTTTCAGCGAGCTGCCGGAATGGTCCGCCCTCCTTCTCGGCAGAAAAGATGGTGTACTTTTTTATGTCCGTTTCAGGGTTCTTTTCCCAGGAGAGGGGTGCGGCCCTGGCCTTGTTGCCGGAAGCCGCGAGACCGCGGGGCGTGGAGGGGACGGGTTTTGTGGTCGCCTTGACAGGGGGGCTCATCTGGCTTGAGAGGTCGTCCTTGTCGATAGACTGCAGTTTGTAATAGTACTCGGCTTTGTCTTCGAGACCCCCGTCCGTGTAGCTCGGGCTCGAGAGCCATCCGGGCTTGACCGTGGCGATTCTCTTGTAGTCGCCATCCTCAGAACGGCTGCGATACAGCCGGAACTCGCGGATGTCGCTCTCCTTGGGGTTCCCCCACTCGAGGTAGACCCTGCGGGCAAGGCCGCTCTGGGCGGTGAATCCTTCCGGAATTGAGGGATGTGGTTTTGTGGAGACCGCGAACGGCTTGGAGGGCTCGCTATCGAGTCCGTTCCGGTACTTTTTGGCCACCTTGTAGTAATAGGTCTCCCCGTCGCCGAAGCCCCCTTCGGAGAAGCGCGGCGTTCGGCTTTCCCCGATGGATTTGAATTCGCCGTCAGCCGAGGCGGAGCGGTAGATCACATATCCGGTAACGTCATTTTCATTCTCGCTCCAGGAAAAGGATGATTTTTTCACCGCGACATTTTCTTTTACCGGGAGCTGTCCCAGAGCCGGCCGGGGGCGGGTTGTCCCCGCCATCTCGGGGCACTGCTTTGACTCCATCTTGGTGGTGTCCGCCGCGGCGAGCCGGTAGTAGTAGGATGCGCCGTCGCTCAGATTTTTATCAACCCACTCTGTCTCTCTTGTCTTGCCGAGCAGCGCGTACGGGCCCTCCGCAGACTCGGCGCGATAGATCCTATACTCCTTGAAATCGGGTTCCTCGTTGGCGCTCCATGAGAGGATGTTCCTCCTGATGCCCGCCTCGATCTTCAGGCCGACCGGCGGCGCCGGCGGGCAGAAGCGGACCACGTAGCTGTTCTCCAGCCTCAGCACCTCCCGGTTCACGAGCGGTCTCAGTTCGTGCTCGAAGTTCGCCTTGAGCGAATCGGCGAGGATCACCCTGCCTGTCTCCACGTCCAGGAGGCGGAGGTCTATTTCGATGGAGTTGGCGAAGGCTGCGACGCCCCCGGCGAGCGCGACGTCAATTCCCAGGATCTTGCCTATCTTCTTTGCCGTCTCAGACTCGACAACACCTGACTGGTCGAAGTATATCTCGTCAATGACCTTGCGCACCTGCTTCCGCTCGATGACCTCGAAGTTCGGCTGTTTGGCGAACGCGGTGATGAACATGTCCGAAATGGCCTCGCCGTAGCCGCGTGACTGCGCCGCCGGGTTGTTGTTCTTGAAGTCAAAGACGGCAATGCGCACGGGCTTCTCAATTCGCGCTACCGTCACCTCGGGCCTCGGAATGGCGTACGAAAATATCTGCACGCGCCGGTTCCCCTTGTCCGCGATGAAGATCCGGCCATCGGCGCTGGTTCCGACTCCCTGTGGCTGGCTGAACTGCCCATGGCCCTTCCCCTTGCTCCCCACGCTCGTGAGGAATCTTCCCTCGGGATCGAACAGCTGGAGGGTGTTATTTTTCTCATCGGTCACGCAGACTACTCCCATGGCCCCCACGGCGATCCCGCCCGGTTTCTCGAACTTGCCTCCGCGCTTCCCCCGCCCGCCGAAACTGAAGAGGTACGCCCCCTGTGGGCTGTAGGCGTGGACAATGCAGAGGCCCTCATCGATGAGGTAAATCGTCCCGTCAGGGCCCACGGCGACATCCCTGAGGCGTTTGAACTGGGGCCAGGAGATATATTTGATCGGGCCGCTCGTGCGTGAGATGTTGATCTTTTCGATCGGCTTGGGGCCGGAGACTATCTGCATCACGAAGACCCCGCGGGGGTCGAATTTCTGAAACCGGTTATTCCCCTGGTCAATCACGTAGAGGTTGCGCATGCCGTCAACATCGATCCCGGCGGGGGCACGGAAATTCCCCGCGTCCACGCCCTTTTCTCCAATCCTTGAGCTGAACGCCCCCGTGCGGTCGAATATCTGGACGTTGTCGTTTTTGGTGTCCGAGACATGAATGCGTCCCTCGCTGTCCACGGCCAGGCCTGAGGGGCGGGGGAATGTCTTGCTCCAGAAACCGGTTTCTCCGATCACGAAGAGCGGCTTGCCCTGGGAGTCGGCGGCGAAGACCTGGTGGGTTGACGCGTCGAGGATAAAGATATTGCCGGCGCGATCCGATGCCACGTCCACCAGAGCCTTCCAGTCGTTGTTGTAGATCTCCCGCTCGTAGTTGACGGATCTCAGGCTGACCGCGTACTTGGGAGGCCCCTGGAGGACGTAGAATTGTGGCCCCGCGCAGCCCGCCCCGACAATAATAGTTGCGTAAATTATGCGGCGTAGGACTCTCTTCATTTCAGTAAGAATATACAACCTTACTATGTTTCAGTAAAGGAGATAAGGGACGTTCATGGCATCCCTGTTGCTAGTGTTGTGTCCCGAGGGAATTGCTTTGCTCATAAGATGTTGCATAGGAGAAGGAGAGAAGAAGTACAGAAATGAGTTTACCCCATCGCGTGAGGCAGAGAGAGTGAGGTTTCATGCAGAGATAGGGAAATTCACCCCAGGAGGGGAGAATAG
>JAPLCX010000065.1 GCA_026392035.1 Candidatus Auribacterota bacterium
GAGTCCGTTACGAGGCCACGACCAACCAGTGGTTTGATGACCTTGAGAATACATGGACGACGGTTCGCAAAACAACACGTTCATGGTCAGTTCAAAAAATCAAGCGATTGTGTAACTTTACTTAATGCGTTTGTATTAGTGAGGTCATGGGGGATTTAAATTTTGCCCTTCCCATAAGCGTGGAAACGGGCATATACAGTATGGAGGGAGTGATGGTACGCCCCGGCGCCGACGTATTTGACCCGGCCGGCTGGATTTCCCCGGGGGTTGTTACTGCGCTGGTAGATATTTATCAAATCATTCAGCCCACCCCCGATCCGATCGCCGATACTCTGGACTATGAGGGATTAGCGAGCACGCAATGTTCTGAGTAAGCAATCACAGTAACTGCTTTCTCGCCATTTTGGACGAAATCAGTAACCGGAATCAGCCCTCGATTATTGCGGAGATGCCCGATCTCTACAGTTCATAAGGAACCGGCATCAGTGATCACAGGGTGGGGATCCCGTCGGGGTCACCTCTACTATATGACTGCGGGTAAATCCGGCTATCGTGAAGAGGGCGGGTACAAGAAGTTGGCACTAGGTATAAACCGATGGCTATCGCGATTATTGTACTGACCGCCTTCATTGCAGCAGCGCACACCCCCACCCCGACCCCGCCGCCGACACCTACCCCTCCCCACTGGCTGCCATGCGCTATCGATGAGGGATGCAGTGCGCCGCCCTCACAATGTGGTTGGGGTGGAATGAGCTTCGCCATGCCCCCAGAGGAGCAGGAGTATAACCATACGGCCGGGTCGGCTACAGAACAGAGATTGCCTGTGGGAGCTAAACCACGAGATGTCATGCCGGGAGATTTTAATGGTGATGGCAAGATGGATTTAGCTGTAGCTAATGCAGTAAGCAAGGACGTCTCTATAATCATTGGGAATGGAGATGGAACATTTGCTAATGAGAAGAGATATAGTGTGGGGGATTACAGTTCCCAGATTGCCGCTGCCGACTATAACAACGATGGCAAGCTGGATATGGCTGTATCATGTTGGGGAGGGTACAACCCAATAGTGAGTGTGTTCTTGAATCAGGGAGATGGCGCATTCTCAGCTCCCGTAAGTTATAGAGTCGCGAATGATCCTATGTCAGTAACGAACGGTGATTTTAATAAGGATGGGAACATAGACCTGGCCGTTACGGATACCGGGAGCGGCTCCCCATTCGGCTCGAGTATATCGGTTCTCCTCGGCAAAGGAGACGGGACATTTAATCCGGAGGTGCAATATGGTGTGGGGGAACATCCGGACTCTATTGTAACCTTTGATTTTAACGGAGATGGCAATTTAGACCTCGCTGTAGCTAACAGGTGGGCTAACAGCGTTTCCATCCTTTTGGGCAACGGGGATGGGACGTTTAATCAGGAGGTAAGATACTCTACAGGCATGAATCCTCTTTGTCTGATAGCATCCGATCTAAACAATGACGGCAAGGCGGATCTGGTTACGACCAATAGCGACAGGTACACTCCGGAGGAGCCGTACGGCAGTATTTCCGTTCTCATGGGCAAGGGAGATGGGACATTCGCCGGAGAAGTGAGATACGATATCGGGAAATTACACGAATCGTTGGCGAGCGCAGATTGGGATCTTGATGGCAAGGTAGATTTAGTAATAGGCGATACATATTACGACAAGATTGATATACTGTTCGGCAATGGCGATGGCACGTTTTATGGGAAGACCAGTTTTGCGTTCGGGCGAGACCCGAAGTCGATCAAAAGCGCCGATTTCAACAAGGATGGGAAACCCGACCTCGCTGTTGCGAATTTTGACAGCAACGATGTTTCAATTTTCATCAACGACAATATACCTGGCCAGCCGACAATAACAGTCACGCCAATCACTCCCTTCCCTATACCCACGCCAACGCCGAGGCCGATTGAAGTGCGGGTGAGCAGTGAGAGTGTACGACCCGGGGAAGGATTCCGGATGTGGGTAAGAGTAAATTGGCAAATTACATTCTCTGTCTTTGACGCATATGTGGTTGCGATAACGCCATGGGGCATTTATTCAGTGAATACTGAGAAAAAATGGCAGCCCGGGGTACATCCGATTCTGAAGAACAAAGCACTGATAAAACCATGCCAGGGACTTCTTCTAAATATTCCTCGTGTTCCCAAAGGATTTACGGGGCAGTTCACCTTCATCGCCGGCGTCGTCGAGTCTCCCAAACCGCCCAAGGAAGAGAATGCTGTGTACATGGATAAGAAGGTAGTGGGGGTGATTTCTGGTCCAGCCGCACAAGCCAGCAATGCGGGCGACAAAAAGTTTGTCAGGACTTTAACCCAAGGGCTGGCGCGATTGCTTTAATCGGCGGAATGGCATCCTCCAGGGTCAGATCTCCAGCCTCATGCAGCTTTGAGTTGAGGAAATGAAGGCTCGATGACTGGAACGAACTCTCCGGGTTTGCGCCTGCGGATTCTCCGATCGGGCTAAATGAGTTTTAAGAGAAAAAGGAGATGAGACATGAAAAGGCATAATCTTCTTCACCTGTTTTGGATGGGGCTTGCCGGCGCATTGGCACTTTTCGGGAGTGAGTGCGCTGCTCAGCCAATGAGCTCCCCATGGCCCATGTTCCGCCATGATGCGCAGCGCACGGGCAGGAGCGTTACCGCGGGCTCATGGACCGGGATCCTGGCATGGAGTTATGAAGTCGGCGGAGGCGTCATCTCTTCGCCGGCACTCGACACAGCCGGCAATGTGTATTTCGGCTCGCTCGACCGGAATCTGTCCGTGCTTACATCGAACGGCTTCTTCCTGTGGAGTTATGCCGCAGGAGGCGCATTATCTTCTTCGCCGGCAATTGATACGGCGGGAAGAATCTACTCCGGCGCTGATGACAACACATGTTATGCCCTCAGTCCCTCGGGAGCGCTCGCATGGAGCTATAATACGGCAGGCAATCTTTTTTCTTCTCCCGCCATAAATGGGGCCGGCTCCGTATACACAGGCTCACTTGACAATTCGCTCTATGTGATAGCTTCCTCGGGGCAGATTGAATGGAGTTACACAATGGCAGGGGGCATACAGTCATCTCCGGCCCTGGAGACAGATTGGACGGTATATATCGGCTCCAACGATAACAACCTTTACAGTTTTGGTTCCGATGGGGCATTTTCATGGTCGTATGCCGCTCACAATGCGTTTTATGCCTCTCCATTGGTGAACGATGGAATGCTCTATGCAGGTTCCGTGGACAACGCATTTTATGCCCTGAATACCAATGGCGCACTGAAATGGAGCTATGAATTTGGCGATTCGATTTATGCTTCAAGCGCGATCCATCGCTATGGGGATATTTACATCGGATCCTGTGACAATAACCTCTATGTGATAAGTGCAGGCGGGACGTTACAGTGGTCTTATGATTCAGGAGGCGACCCACATTCTTCTCCGGCCGTGGATCCGTATACGGTCTATTGCGGTTCCTCCGCAGACACAATGCACTCGATAAAACTGGGAGGTACTCTCCGCTGGAGTTATAAGGCGGGGGATACCATCAGGTCTTCACCCGTCATCGACTCATGGGGAACGGTTTATTTCGGCGGCGGCGACAACAGGCTCTATGCAATATCTCCGGATTCGTTAATACCGGCGAAGGCGGAGATTGCGCTCAACGGGACTGTCTTCTATCCCGGCGACCTGCTCGAAGCATGGTTCATGCTTTACACGGATATCAATCGACCATTTCATGTATTTGCGGCATTTCACACGCCCGATGGCAAGATATACTATATTACTTCAAAAGGGCAAATAACCAGGAGTGTAACTCCCCTGGCTTTGAATGTGCCTGGTTTACCGGCTGGATTTCGAATTAAGTTTGTTTCCATGGTTGTTCCAAACACTGCTTCAGGACAATATAGCCTCGTGTTGAGTTTTTATAAACCGCAAGGGCCTTATAAACCACAGGATGCAATCCTCTGGATATCCAAAGACTTCAGCATCGGTGCGATTGCAACACCGACGCCGACTCCCACTCCTCCCACCACGCCAACGCCGAAACCGATTGAGGTGCGTGTGAGCAGTGAGAGCGTACGACCTGGAGAAGGATTCCGGATTGAACTGCTGGTAAACCGTCAAATCAGCATGTCGGTGTTCGATGCCTACATCGTTGCGCTCACCCCCTGGGGTGTGTATTCAGTGAATAATAAGTTGAAATGGGAGAAGGGGGTGCGGCCGGTTTTAAGCAGCGTGGAGATAATCGAGCCATGTCGGGTGAGGCTGATCGATGTGCCCAGTATGCCGGAGTGGGCGGCAGGCCGGTACACTTTCATCGCCGGCGTCGTCGAGTCGCCCAAGCCGCCTAAGGAAGAGAACGCAATCTATATGGATAAGAAGGTTGTGCAGGTGATTTCTGGTCCCACCGCACGAGCTGGTAATGCGGGCGACAAAAAATTGTCAGGACTTTAACCCACGGATTGGCACGGTTATTTTAATCGGCAGCATCCATGTTTCATTTGAACGTATGGGGAAGGGGCAGCATGAAACAGAATAGCCTATCGGCAGCATTTGTCTCACTGACATTGTGCCTCCTCGGATCGGTATTCGCCCAACCCGCCAACTCCCCCTGGCCGATGTTCCATCATGATGTCAGGCACACAGGCCAAAACCAATATTCAGGTCCGCAGACGGGTGAGATGGCATGGAGTTATGAAACGTGGCTGGGTATATCCTCCTCCCCGGCTATAGGTCCTGACGGGAAAGTCTTTGCGGGGTCTGATGACAACATATTTTATACTCTCACTTCATTGGGATCGCTCTCGTGGAGTTATGAAACTGACTGGTGTATCACTTCCTCGCCTGCAATAGGTGCAGACGGCACAATTTATGTCGGCTCTTGGGACCATAATTTCTACGCATTATCTTCCAGCGGCTCCCTTTCGTGGAGTTATGAAATGGTGAGCTGGATATATTCTTCTTGTCCTGCGATTAACTCTGACGGCAGGCTCTATATAGGAGCAGATGATAATAGGTTATATGCTATCACTTCAACCGGCTCACTCTTATGGAGTTATCAGACAGGTTATAATATAAGGACTTCCCCTGCCCTGAGTTTAAATGGATACATATGTTTTGGTTCTGAAGATAACAATATATACTCTTTAACACACTCTGGTATCTTGTTGTGGAGTTATGTAACGGGAGGCAGCGTATATTCTTCGCCCGCGGCAGGTGTCGATGGTAGAGTTTGTGTAGGATCTTATGATCGCAGGCTATATAATTTCACGTCTTTAGGTTCAAATACGTGGAGTTATACAATAGGATACGCGATAGCTTCCTCTCCTGCCCTGGATACTGATGGTAAAATCTATTTAGGGGGCTATGACAATAATCTATATGCCATTGCTTCGACTGGCTCCTTTATATGGAGCTACACCACAGACTACCCTATTGAGTCTTCTCCCGCCATAGATTCAGGAGGGGTGATTTATGTGGAGGGCTCTGAGAACAGGCTGTACGCTATATCTTCCATAGCGTCCCTCTTATGGAGCTATGATACTGGACTTGGTGTCTATATGGGGCCGCCCTCTTCTCCTGCTATAGGTTCTGACAGGAGACTTTACGTAGGATCAAGCTATTTCAGATTATTTTGTTTTCAGGATCCCACTGCGGCGCCGAATCCGACGGCTACGCCGACGGGGACACCAGCGGCGACGAGCACACCCACGGAAACGCCCGTACCCACTCCTACGCCGATACCGCCGCTGGTCGTTGATCCGGGACCGCTGACGGCAGGCCAGCCATTCGTGCTTGGCATCGCATTGATTGAGGATATCACCAGGTCGTTTGACTTCTATCTCCTTGCCGAAACCCCCGCCGGGGTCTACAGGATCTATTTCAACGGGTCGGTCAAGAAGGGGATCGTACCGATCTACAAGAACGTGCGCAGGTACAATGCGCCGTATTTCAAGACAGTGAGCTCGAAGGTCAGGATCCCCGCGTCCATGAATGGGAAAACGATCACCTTCTACGGCGTTGTGGTTGAAGCGGGTAAGAAACCGCCGGTGAAGAAACTGTCGGATCTCAGGCCTGACAGCCCCTATGTCATCATGATGGATAAGAGGGCAAAGACGGTTGGTTCGTAGACGTTTTACATAATTAAGACGTGCGGAGTATGTTACGGCCTATATTCGGGACGTACTGTAGTCATGGGTGCGGCGCAGTGCATGCGGCGTGCGCTTAGCTCAACCGGCAGATCAGCGGATTAAACAGCATCAGGGTCTATAATTAGGGCAAGTAGGTAGAGTAGGGAACAGGATTGATTTGATTTAGGGTCAGCTTGTCTGTATCCACCGTTTCTCCCGCCTTGGCGGGATGCCCGTATAGTTTCCCCGTTTCAGTTTTCCTGCTCCCCCTCATCATCCCGCTTAGCGGGACAGTTTTCTCCCGCCATGGCGGGACTTTCCGAGCACCTTCATCCAAAGGCATTCGCCATCACCTTCCATGGGGAAATGTCTCCCTGGGGTATCAGTGTTAAAAAATCTCTTTGAAAATATGTACATCATTATGTTATTATGCCTTGTTTTTTCACATCAGCAAAAGATGCCCACATCATGCCCAAAAAGATAAGGCGGAAACTCGCGGACAAAAAAGCTGAAAAGCCCGGTGGAAAAGCCGCGACAAAAAGCTCCAGGCTCAAAACCCCGAGGGAGCTCGGGGAGAACGGAATGGAACTCCACCAGGAGGAGATCGCCTACCAGATGGCGCTCCGGCAGCGGGAGATTTCCGTCTCTGAGTTTTTCAGCAAGAACAGGCATCTGCTTGGATTCGACAATCCGAAGAAGGCCCTCCTCACCACGGTGAAAGAGGCCGTGGACAACAGCCTGGACGCATGCGAAGAGGCGAAGATCATTCCTGAAATCAGGGTTGCCGTGCTACCGATCAGCGAAGACCGGTTCAGGGTCGTCGTTGAAGACAACGGGCCGGGCATAGTAAAGACGCAGATTCCAAAGATCTTCGGCAAGCTCCTCTACGGCTCAAAATTCCACACGCTCAAACAGGCCCGCGGGCAGCAGGGGATCGGTATTTCCGCCGCGGGAATGTACGGCCAGCTCACGACGGGGCAGCCGGTCAGGATCACGTCAAAAATCGGGCCGAAGAAACCAGCGCACTATTTCGAGATCCGCGTGGACACGCAGAAGAACACACCCGAGATCATCAAGGACGACGAGGTGCAGTGGGAATCACCACACGGCACAAAGGTTGAGATCGAGCTCGAGGCCAGGTGCCAGAAGGGGCGCCAGTCGGTTGAGAATTACCTGGAGCAGGTTTCCCTCGCAAACCCCCATGTCCTCATCACCTACCATGGCCCCGAGGGCGAGAAGATCGTACTCGCGCGCGCGGCGAATTCCCTCCCCCGAGAGCCCAAGGAGATCAAGCCCCACCCGTACGGCGTTGAGCTCGGCGTGCTCATGCAGATGCTCAAAACCACAAAGGCAAAGCGGCTCCGCTCGTTCCTCATGCAGGATTTTTCAAGGGTGGGGACAAAAGTGGCGCGGGAGGTCTGCGCAAAGGCCGGCCTTCCTGAAACCGCGTACCCCTCCAGGATCGCGCGCGAAGAGACGGATAAGCTCTACCAGGCCATCAACGCCACGAAGATCATGAGCCCGCCGACCGACTGCCTCTCCCCGATCGGCGAGGAGCTCATCCTGGCGGCCCTGAAGAAACAGATCAAGGCGGACTTCTACACCGCCACCACGCGCTCGCCGTCGGTCTACCGCGGCAACCCATTCCACATCGAGGTGGGGCTGGCGTGGGGAGGACCACGCGCGGGCGGCGAAGACGGCGAGGATGAGCCTCTCGCCAACCTGCTCCGGTTCGCCAACCGCGTCCCGCTCCTCTACCAGCAGTCGGCGTGCGCGATCACCAAGGCGGTGATCGGGACGAACTGGCGCGGCTACGGGCTCCCGCAGGCGCGCGGCGCCCTGCCCTCCGGCTCGATGACGCTCATGGTGCACATGGTCTCGGTGTGGGTGCCGTTCACCTCCGAGAGCAAAGAGGCGATCGCCCACTACCCGGAGATCCTCAAGGAGATCAAGCTCGGCGTGCAGGAGGTGGGCAGGAAGCTCCACTCGTATCTCAGCCGCCGCGCCCGGATCGCCGACGCGGAGAAGAAAAAGGCCTACATCGAGAAGTATCTGCCGCACATCGGGATCGCGCTCAGGGAAATCCTCAAGCTCAACAAGGCGCAGGAGGGAAGGGTCGTCAGGATACTGACGGAGATCCTGGAAAAGTCGAGGAAGATGGAATAATAGACACAACCCCTCAGTTATATGAACGATCATCCACTGATTTCACGGATGAGCACGGATTTTTAAACAGATTATCAGTGTCAATCCGTGGATAAAAACACTGAGTGGAGTGAATTATTACCCCCATAACTGAGAGATTACTAATGGACCACTGAGGATATCTCAGTGTAGGGGCTTGATTCATCAAGCCCGTAGGGTTCGATAAATCCCTGCCCGGCCGGCAGGCGGGGAACCCCTACAGAAAAGGATAAGGTTTAAATGAACAAGGCGGCGGCGAAGATCAAGCAGACGGCTCAGGAAATCTATCGGACGATACTCAGGAAGCGCAAACCGTCCCTCGACCTCCCGATCCGCTCCCTCGACAACGTGCGCTACAACACGAAGGTGGGCAACTTCGAAATCGGGAGACGCAAGAAGGAGCGGACGCTCACCGTGACCACCGCCAAGACCTTCGCCCAGTCCCTGAAGATGATGTCGCTCTCCAATGACCTCCTGCGCGGCGACGACATCGCCACCAAGCGGGAAGCCTACTACGTCTCCAAGAACTGGGGCGACGCGCGCTTCGACGAGCAGCCGGAGTCTGACTCGGTGATGGACGATGTCGAGGCGCTGTTTGCAGTCAACCGCGAGCAACTCGGTTTCATCCCCGAGGAGAAGGGGGGTGAGGTGGCGGGGCGGCTGATCGTGATTGATCGCGATACCGACACGGGGCGCAAGATCAAAATCGACTGCACCCGGTTTGGCTCAGGGGCGTATTCAATACCGATCTCCGTCGAGGATCTCCAGTTTCAGACAAACGCAGCGTTCATTCTTGCCATAGAGACCGCGGGCATGTTTCAGCGGCTCGTGAAGCATAACTTCTGGAAGGGGGCAAACTGCGTCCTCGTCTCCATGGGGGGCGTCCCCACGCGCGCCTGCCGCCGCTTCATCAGACGCCTCGCGGACGAGAAGAAGATCCCCGTCTACGCCTTCGTGGACGGCGACCCATACGGGATCACCAACATCTACCGGACCCTCAAGGTGGGCTCGGGCAACGCCGCCCACATCAATCAGTTCTTCTGCGTGCCCCAGGCGCGCTACCTCGGCGTCACGCCGCAGGACATCATCGACTACAAGCTCAAGGACGCCACGCACCCCCTGAAAGAGGTGGATATCAAGCGCGCGAAGGACGCGCTCGCGAACGACCCGTTCATCAAGCACGAGAAGCGCTGGCAACAGGCGATCGAGCAGATGATACGGATGGGGGTGAGGGTGGAGCAACAGGCCTTCGCCACGCACGACCTCAACTACGTGATCGACGTCTACCTGCCGAAAAAGCTCAAGCACCCCGAGCTGTTCCTGCCATGAGCGGATATCGTCTTCGTGCGCTGTGCCATTCCTGAGAGAGCGTCCAGAAATAGCGTATAACATATCGAAACGTTCACCTGATAGGTGAAATGTAATCAGAAGTATTTCTCCCTGTAGGGGCTTGATTCATCAAGCCCGCCAAGCTGGTCGGATGAATCCCTGCCCGCCGGCAGGAAGGCGACCCCTGCATTATCCGCCATTTTGGGAGCACGACCGCTCTTTACCCATCGATAAAATATGTGGTACATTGGCTACAAACGCCCCGCGGGATCACCTCGGGGCTATCGACTGACGGCGACGCGGTCGCGTGAGAAGGGATGCACAATGAAGAGCGCTGACATCACCCTGAGCTACGGCGACCAGGTCCTGAGCGGTTTCATACACCAGGAGTGGATTGACACGGGAAGGTATCTACCCCTCATACCGCCGCCCAAGAATCGGGTTATCGAGGATGCGGCGGCGGCGCTGGCCCGTGCACTCGAGAACCCCATCGGTGGTATCCCCCCCCTCGGAGACCTCGTCAAGAAATGCGTCCGCGGCGGGGATGTCGTCATTCTGGTCGATGACTACGCCAGGCCCAATGACCACACGCGCTTGCTGCTGCCTCTTCTGGTGGAGAGGCTGCGGCGGACCTACGGCATCCCCGTTGAGAAAATCAAGGTCGTCGTGTGTGCGGGAACGCACCGCGCCCCCACTGCCGCCGAAATGAAAAAGACCGTGGGGAAGGATATGGTTTCCCGGGTCAGTATCGTCGTCCATGATTGTGAGAAGGATTTAACCCGGGCGGGAACGGTGGACGGCCGCCCCATTATGATCAACCGCGTCGCCTTCAACGCCGATCTCGTCATACCCCTCACGGACGTTGATAACCACTATTTTGCCGGCGTCGCGGGCGGCCCCAAGTCGTTCTGCCCGGGGATCTGCAGCAAGGAGATCATCACCTGGGAACACCTGCAGATGTTCGACGATGACGGCTTCGCCGACAATGTGGCCCTCGGTATCCTCAACGGCAATCCGGTGTACAAATGCAAAAAAAAGATTGTCAGCACGATCATCGATTCCATGAAAAAGCGAGGGCGGGAGGTGTATTGCCTGACCGCCATTGTTGACCCGGAGGGCGACCTCGTCTACCTCGAGGGGGGGGAGACGTTCGCCGCGCACCGTGCTGCAGCGTCCAAGCTCAAGGACGTCTGGACGATGAAATTGAGCTGTCGCCCTGAAGTGGTCATCAGCGGGGCGGGCGCGCTCGGCATCAACCTCTACCAGTCGGGGAAGGCCATTCACGCCGCCTACACAGCCGTTGAGCGCGGCGGAATGATCCTCACCGCCGCCCCCTGCCAGGACGGTTTCGGCAACGAGGAATTTAAAAAATTGATGAAGCTCGCCGCCGATGCGATCTCGCTCCGCGAGGACCGCGACAGGGCCATCGAGCAGGCCACGCTCAAAGTGCTCGAAACAGTCCGCAAGGATTTCAAAATCGGCAAGCAGAAGGCGGTGGACTTTCTAAGAATTCTCGATCATGTCGGGTGGGGGCATCTCTATATGATCCAGGATGGTTTGACTGCGGAAGACCGGAAAATCCTCCCCGTAACCTTCTGGGGTGAGAGCGGGCAGCCCGCAGAAACACGACTCTCGACATGGGTGGAGAGATACGGCAGCGGAAAAACGATTACGGTTATCGACAACCCCGGATACGTGGTGAACGTGCAATGACGCACCGCCTTCACGCGGAAAAGGCCCGGGAGTATCCGGGGACGCAGCGGATGGCAGTGCTCGAAGGCGCCGAGCGGATTGCGGTCGACTACCCCGACTATCTCAAAGATGAGTCGCGCCTTTCTGGCGGAACGAGTACCACCCTTGCATTTCCCCTGAGTGAATCGGATGTCTCCACATTTCTCAGTACGATGAACCGACGGGGAATCCCCGTCACGGTGTCAGGAGGGCGGACGGGCATCGTCGGAGGTGCCGTTCCCATGGAGGGGGCGCTCCTCTCGTTGGAGAAGATGGACCGCATCCTTGATATCCGGAAAGGGGAAAACGATGGCCGGTGGTTTGTCAGCGTCCAGCCGGGGATCCTGGTGAAGGAACTCCACCGAAGGATCGAGCAGAAGGACCTCCTGGATTTCCTCTCTTTCCCGACGGTTTCCAATCGCAAGGCAGTCGAGGAGTTCCTCGGTCTCACGAAGGAATATTTTTACCCGATCGACCCTACCGAGACGAGCGCGACCCTCGGCGGCACGCTCGCCACTAACGCTTCCGGAGAGCGCAGCTTCCACTATGGGCCCACCCGCAGCTACGTCAGGGAAATCAGGGTCGTGCTCGCGAACGGCGACGTCCTGAAAATTCGACGAGGAGACGTCAGGGCCTCCCCCGGGGGCACGTTCGAGGTCACGCTCACCAACGGCGAAACGATCTCCGTGGCTCTCCCGACGTACGCCATGCCCTCTGTAAAGAGCGCCGCGGGGTACTACGTCACAGAGGGGATGGACCTGATCGACCTCTTCATCGGATCGGAGGGAACCCTCGGTGTCATCAGCGAAATCGAGGTTATGATTGTAGAACGGCCGGAGAATGTACTCAGCCTTGTGCCATTTTTCCCCTCCAATAGGGATGCGGTTAAATTTTTTATGCACGCCCGAAAAGAGATCCCGGGCGTTCTCGTATTCGAGTACTTTGACTCATGCGCGCTCGATGTTCTACGGTCGAAGAAGCAGCGCGACGGGGCGGGCTCGGCAGTCCCGACACTGCCCGAGAAGGCGCGGGCTGCTATTTTCCTTGAGCTGGCATTTCGTGAGGAAGAACTGGATGCACTCTACGCCTCTGTGGAGCGCTTATTGCGCGAGCACCACTCCTCGGTGGAGGACACTTGGAGCGGCATAGAGCCGGCGGAACGGGAGAAGATACGCGCATTTCGTCACGCCATGCCGGAATCGGTGAATGAGATCGTTGCGCTGAACAAACGCAGCTGCCCGGCGATTCACAAGATGGGGACGGATCTGGCCGTGCCGGGAGACAAGCTCGAAGATATGATTAATTACTATGAGGGCCTCCTCACGCCCTCGGGCATGCAGTATGCTATTTTCGGCCACATCGGAGAGCATCATCTCCACGTCAACATTTTGCCGCGAACGGAGAGGGAGATCGAGCAGGCGAAGCGCATCATCAGAGATTTTGCCCGGAAGGCTGTGGCATTCGGGGGGACCATCTCCGCCGAGCACGGCATCGGTAAAATCAAACATCCCTACCTCGAGATTTTGTATGGACTGGATGGCATGCGGGAGATGGCGAGGGTAAAGAGAGCACTCGATCCCCGAGGGATCCTCTGCAGGGGCAATATCTTTCCCTCCGACCTGCTCTAGGTACTGCGGCAGACGCACCCGAGCTCCATCTGGCTCATGCCCCCGGCCTCTTCCGCTCCCGGGACCGGTTCCGCCACTCACGCCCCGCGAGCTGTTTGACCTTCTCGCGCACGCGGGGAAGGCTCCCCTCGACCACCGCTCCCGCGGCGAACCAGTGCCCGCCGCCGCCGAGGTCGCGCGCGATCCCGTTGACCCTGAAGAAATTCTTGGAACGCAAACTCACCTTGACCCTTCCCTCGGGGAGCTGCCGCAGCAGCACCACGAGCTCCACCGTCTTTATCGATCTGACATAATCGAGGAGGTAGTTCTCGCTCCCCTCCGGGTCCGCTCCCGAGTAGGCGTACATTCTGCCGCTCACGGTCATCCAGGCGATCCGGCCACCGTGCTCAAATCGGAGCGAGTTCAGCGCGCGGCCGAAGAGCTCGACCTCCGCCGCCGTGTGCGTCTGATACAGCCTGTCAAACACGTCGTAGGGTCTGACCCCCGTCTCGAGGAGCTCGGCGACAATCCGGTGCGTTTCGGCATCCATCTTCGTGTACGTAAATCCACCGCTATCGGTATAGATGGCCACGTAGAGGGCGAGTGCGATCCTCCTGTCCAGGCGGCATCCAAGCTCCCTGCCGAGCTGATAGATGAGTTTCCCGGTGGACACCGCATTCTCATCCACGATGTTGATGTCCGCGAAGGCCTCCTCGGGGGCGAAGACGTGGTGATCGATGACGATCCTCGGGCAGGTGAGCCTGTGTGCGAGCTCGCCCAGGGAACCGATGCGGAGCAGCGCGCTCGTGTCCACGATAATCCAGGCATCGCACGCGGCGAACGCTCGCCGCGCGCCCTCCGGTTCACAGGTCTCCACGACGCGCTCGGGATCGATGAAACACAGCCTCCGCTGCGGCTCGTCGCAGTTGATCGCGCGGACCCGCTTACCCATCTGCCTGAGGAAATAGTACAGCGCGACCTGCGAGCCGAGCGCATCGCCATCGGCGTGCTCGTGTCCCGTGATCACAAAGCGTGCGCCATTCTTGATGATCGGAATTACTTTGTTCCAGTTGGATTCAGTACGGTACGCCATAAGAAACCCAGAGGTGATCTACCCCGCTGCGCGCGCAATTGCATCTTCATCTATACCAGAAACTAGTGTGGTGTCTCGGAAGTAGCATTCAAAAGTCCTGCCATTGCGAGGAGCGTAGCGACGAAGCAATCTCATGATTGCCAATATGTTGAGATCGCTTTGCTTTCGCTCGCGATGACAGACATATGCTGGGAATTTCCGTGACAAGACACTAGCAACCAGTAACTAGGAACTGTCTTTCTGGTACGACCTCTTGATCCACTTGTTGAGCGTTTCCGCGGGGGCACTCACCGCTTCCTTGGTGATGACGAAGCGGTCCCGCCCCGTATTCCTGCGGATGAGGTTAAGGCCGTGCTCATAATCCTTGAGGAGTGTCCGGCAGAATGCCGCGACGTCCATCTTCACCTCCTCCGCCTGCGCGACCACGAGTTCCGCCGCCGCCCTGTTGAAGGCAACCGCGATGCCGTGCTTCTCGCGAAACTCCTTCTCGAACTTCCTGACGAGCTCCGCGCCGAACGCGCGTTCCACCCGTTCCGGGCTGGCAATGATCTTCTTGAGCTCGCCCCCGGGATCGTCGACCAGCACCCGCGTCACTACAACATGCCGTATCGCCGTCGAGGGCAGCTCGAATTTGAAATCCCTCAGCGTCCGCTCGCACACCGTCATCAGGCCGCGCGCACCGGTCTCCTCCTGATACGCCTTCCGCGCGATTTCCCTGAGTCCCTCGTCCGAAAAGACGATCTTTATGCCGAAGGCGTCAAACGCAGCCTTGTACTGCCTCACGATCGACCCCTCGGACGACGTGAGGATCTGATAGAGATCCTCCTCGCTCAGCTCCCCGCAGACCACCCGGACCGGCAGGCGCCCGATGAACTCGGGTTCGAAGCCGAACTGGATGAAATCCTTCGACCTGGCTTCGTGGAGGTACTCGAACCGTTTCTTTTTCTCATCCAGGCTCGCGGCAAAACCGATCTCGCCCGCGCGCAGCCGCTTCTGGACGATCGCCGCGAGCTGCTCGAACGCGCCCGAGACGATGAAGAGGATGTGCCGGGTGTTGATCGATTTCTTTTTGATCTTCCCCTTTTTCTGATACTCCATCATCGCCTGGATCTGCCCGGTGATATCCATGGGGCTGCGGAGCGGCACCTCCGTCTCCTCCATGAGTTTGAGCAGGCCGGTCTGCACGCCGCGCCCGCTCACGTCGCGCCCGACGAGTTCCCGCGCCGAGGCGATCTTGTCTATCTCGTCCATGTAGATGATGCCGTACTGGGCAAGGGCGATGTCGCCATCCGCCTCGTGCACGAGGTCGCGCACGAGGTCCTCGACGTCGCCGCCCACATAGCCGGTCTCGCTGAACTTTGTCGCGTCCCCCTTGATGAACGGCACGCCGATCAACCGCGCGATACACCTGATGAGATAGGTCTTGCCCACGCCGGTCGGGCCGATGAGGATCACGTTCTGCTTGGCGTAATCACCGCAGCCGCCCTTCCCCAGGCACCGCGCGGCATGGTGGTAGTGGTCGCACACGGCAATGGACAGCACCTTCTTCGCCTCGTCCTGCTTGATGACGAAGCGGTCCAGGTACTCCTTGACCTCCTTCGGCTTGAGGTCGAACTTCAGGTCGGGGAGCTTCTCCTCCGCCCCTTCCCCTGCCTCGTCACCGCCGGCCGCCTCAGCCTGGGGGAAAATGCTGATCAGCGCCTTGTCGCCGAACTTTTTCTTGAAAAAGTCAGCGAGCTCCCGCTGGAGCTCGTCCGGAGTGGGTACTGCGTCGTCCTTCGATCCTGATATCATAGTGTCACCTCGTCTTCACAATTATGTTATTATAGCAAAGATCAACTCCAATGACAGATCCGGAACGGAATGGCAATAATGCTGTGGTTGCAGGCGGCAATATAGTGTTATTTACCACTGATTTTCACAGATAATAAGACGGATCGCCACAGGTTACTTCTTACCAATATCGGTGCAGATCCGTAATAATCAGTGGTCATCCGTGGCAACACCTCATAACTTAGGGATTGCGAATGGCATGACCGACAGCACCCGTGACTCACTTGTGCTCGCGCTCATCTGCGGCCTCTTCCTCATCCCCGCCGCCGCATTCCGCGGGCCGACCGGCCTGGAATTCAGGACGGCCCTCTTCGTCAGGGATATTCTCCAGAACGGCCCCTCGCTCATACCGCGGCTTGATGGCGCGCCGTATTTCGATTATCCCCCGCTCTATTTTCTCGCGGCTGCCCTCGCTACGCGCGCAACCGGCGCAATCAATCCGCTCTCTCTCGCAATCCCTGGCATACTCTCCGCCATGGGGACAGTGTACCTCACCTGCGTTTTTGCGGGGAGGATAAACCGCGCGCTCGGCGTGATGGCCGGGGTTGCGCTCATCGTCATGCCGCTCTTCAGCTCGAGTGTATCGCAGGCCACGGTGGACCCGATGCTCACCTTCTTTATCTCCCTCGCACTCGTTGCCTACTGCCGCTATCTCTCGTCGGGCGCGCCATGCCTCTTCCCCCTCGCCTGTGCGGGGCTGGCGGGGGGTATCCTCACCAAGGGACCTATCGGCGCCGCCATTCCGGTCTCGGCGGTGCTCATGTATCTCCTCACGCGGAGACGGTGGCGCGCCCTCGCGATGAACCTCATACGGATCGGCGTGTTCCTCCTGCTCTTCGCGGCACTCTGCTTCATTGCGGTGTCACTCACCGATGGGAGGGCCGCGTTCAAAGAGCTCATGGACGCCCAGCTCCTGGACAGGGTCAGGGACGAGCCCAACACATCCCGCTCCCTTTACCTCGGCGTGTTCTTTGCGGGTTTTGCCCCCTGGTCACTGTTTGCGTTCCTTCAGCTCTTATGCCGGGATGACGTCGAGGGGAGCCCGCGCAGCGAGATTCTTATCTTCTCCAGAATCTGGCTCCTCGTGACCTTCGTCCTGCTCACCCTCGCGAGCGTCAAACACACCCGCTACCTGCTCCCCGCCGCCCCTCCGACCGCCATCCTCTGCGCGGCATTCTGGGAGAGTGCCCATGGCGTGCGGGCCGCGGGCTTTTTCAGCGCCGCCCGCTCATGGATCAGGGGTATCTGCATCGCCTCAATTGCCGCGGGAATGCTCTTCGCGATCGCGGCCCCGGTATGGCTCCCATTCGCATCCGTCTCGCTCATCCTGGCGATTCCCGCCGCCGGCCTGCTCGCACTCGCGACCGCCGGACGCAGGCCGGCCGGAGACGCCCGCGCCGTGTTCTATCTCCTGGCCTGGACGCTCGCCGTGGGGTTCCTCATCTTCTGTCAGTATGCGCTCCCGCGGATGAGCGCGAGGGAGGATGCAGGCCCGTTCGTGGAGGCGGTCGAGCGCGAGGCGAAGGGCCGGCCGGTGCTCTTTCTCGGCATCAAGAAAGAATACGACGGGTCAAAGTACCTCTACTGGCGCAGGGGGAAAAACGAGCTCAGGTTTGCAGCGACGATTGATGAGCTGGAAGCCCTGCTCGCGTCGAGGGCGCCCGCCCTGCTCGTCGCGCCCGCGGGGATGAGAGCAACTCTCGAATCGAGCCGTGGCGGCACGCTGGGTTTCCTCTTTGAGGGGAAGCTTGGGAAAAAGCGGTGCGCCGTATTCAGGGCGGGGGCGGCCACCCTCACCCCATCGCGCACCGATGCTACGCGTACGCGCTCCCTCCAATGAATTCCCTCAAGAGGGAAGTGGCGGGAATCACCGAGTCATCTTCAAGGAGATCAACTTCCTCGAGGTAGCTGAGGCAGCGGGACGCTCTCCGGTACGCGTCCTCCCTCCCCGTGCCCTCTCCGAAACGCTCAACCGCCTCCCGCAGGCTGTGCGAGAGGTACTTCTTGTGGACAGGCAATTCATACGGCAGGTAGCCGTTCACCACGACCTCGGTGCTTTTGATGAATGGCACGATGTGCTCTTTTTCCGCGGCGCGCACATAGTGCCAGTGCCCCAGCGTCTTGAGGGGGGTATAGTTGCGGTGGAGGTTGTCGCGGACCATCCTCCGCAGGAGCCGGATGTCCGTCCAGGGGACGAAATTCCCCTGCCCGTCCTTCAGCTGGCAGATCGACTCGATGTACACCCTGAACTGCACGGTGTGGGGGATGCCGGCGGTCATATCGCGGTGGAAGGCGTGGAGCCCTTCGACGACGAGGAGCTGCGCACGGTTGAGCCGCATCACGACCCTCTCTTTTTCACGCCTGCCGGTTTTGAAGTTATACACAGGGGTCGACGCCTCTCTCCCCGCGATAAGATCGGTGAGGTTTTGATTGATGGTTGTGCGATCCAGCGCGTCGGGGGTCTCGAAATTGTAGTCCCCCAGCTCATCCTGCGGCTGATCGTTGAGGTTCCAGAAATAGTTGTCGAGGGCGAGCATCTGCAGATCCAGCCCCATGCCCCGGAGCGCCCCGCAGAGCTTGATGGTGGTGGTGGTCTTCCCCGATGAACTCGGCCCCGCCACGATCACCAGGCGGACGGCATCCCGTCTTTTTGCGATCTCTTCCGCGGCATGCCGGATCACCTCCTCGTAGGCCCTGTCGGCATCGCGGATCAGCGACTCGTACCCGCCGAATTCCATCCGGCGATTGATCCCCTCGATGGTATCGGCGTCGCGCAGCTGGTTCCACTTCCGCGCCTTCTTCACGATCTCCATCTCGTAGATCTCTTTCCAGTCAATCCCACGGGCTGTCTTCATGGTTTCTCCCTGATTCCAGGTTCGCGAGAATGATAGACCATTTTAAAGTCGAGGGCAAGGGAGCAGGCGCGGTGGTCCATTTATACACTCTCCAGGAAATCGCGCAGCAGCTCGGGATAGTTATTGTCGGGAAGGAGAAAAGCGTCATTGTGGCCACCCGCGAGCTCCACGAAGCGCTTCGGCTCCGCGGCGGCCTCAAAGAGCCTCCGACCATGGGAGAAGGGGATGACCTCGTCGTCGCGGGCGTGGATGAAGAGCTTCGGGATGGCGATCGATCTCACCCTGCCGATCGAGTCATATTTCTGTGTCACGAGAATCCTCACGGGAAGAAACGGGAGGAGCTCCCTGCCGATGTCGGCGGTCGAGGTGAATGCGCTCTCCACGATGAGGGCCGAGAGCCTCCTCCTCGTGGCGAGCTCGATCGCGACTGCCCCACCGAGTGACCTCCCGAAGGCGACGAGGGAACCGGGGTCGATCCCTGGTCGGGAGCCGAGGGAGCGGTAGGCGGCATCCGCATCAAGGTAGATGCCCTTCTCTGAGGGGTGGCCGCCGCTCCTGCCGTAGCCGCGGTAGTCAATGATGAGTGTGTTCAGGCCGAGGTCGTGGAATATCCTGATCGTCTGGAGCCGGTGCGATATGTTCCCGGCGTTCCCGTGGAAGAAGAGGATGCCGCGTCGCGAACCGGTACAGGGAATGAACCACCCATTGAGTCGAACACCATCGGAAGCGGTGAGCCGGACATCCTCGTACCGAAGACCTATCTCCGCCGGGGTTGCCTCTATCTCCCTCGTCGGGAAGTAGAGGTTCGCCCGCTCGAAGAGAAAGAGGAAGAATCGGAGTCCGATGAGGATAATGACAGCCCCGATGAGCAGCTTGGCCATGGTGGGCACGGTTTCTCCTCCATCCAGCCAGTGGTTCAGGTGGCGCGCCCCGCGCCCGCCTGCTCTCCCGGGAGGAGGCGCGGGGGGCACGGCACAAGGCCGAGCGCTGCATAGACCCTGTCAGCGATCTCTCTCCACCTCTTGTTGACGATTCGCCAGTTGCCGGGCTCGACGATGCTCTCCCGCGTGTGCAGGTAGCAGAGGAAAACGTTGTAGTCCCCGTAGCGCGGGTGGCCGAGGACGAGCCCCTCCCAGGGGACCCCGTTCGTGATCACGAACTCGTCGCCGTGGTCATGGTAGAAGTACCTGTTGAAAAGGCCGCTCTCGTTGTGCCGCACCCCCGTCATCTTCTCCGATGAAAAAATCGTGGTGCCCCATTCCCCCTCGATATACTTCCGCACTTCTTCACCGTAATACTCCGAGACGATGTGCGAGACGGGGAGGAAATGGGTGAACATGTGCGCCGCCATCGGGCCGAACCCCTGATAGACGAGGCGCGTGTCGCGGACCCCCCCCCTCGCTGCAATGAGCTTCTTCAGGTGTGTCAGGCTCTCGAGAGGCTGCGGCATATTTTTTATCCCTCACTACCATGCAATGTCACCGCCACAGAGATATTGAGAACAAGAGGAGTATACAGAGAAGCCCATGAGTCTAACCGCGGATTATGCGGATTAATATTAGCCACAGATGAACACAGATACACACAGATCAATCTCTTTCTAGAAACCAGAAACCCGAAACTGTTGTTGCTGTTGTAACAGCCTCCGTGGTGAGAAATAGCAATCGAAAAAGTGGCCGGGGATCGTCCCCGGCCATGAGAACCGCGGGCCACCCTGCGAGCACGGAGCTGTTGGGGCGCCTCACGCCTCCGCGGTTGCCTTTTTCTTCGCGACTTTCTTACTCTTTTTGCCCTTTTTCGCCCTGGCCTTCTTCCCTTTCACCGCCTTTGGCTGCTCGACCTTCCTGAGGCGCGCCGCTCTGATTTCCTCAATGACGTGCTCTCCCTCCACCTTTGTCCTGACGGCGGCGATGCCCCCGGGGAGTATCTCCTTGACGACTCCCTTCCTGAGATGCGAGGTTGACGGGGTATCTCCTGCCCGCCACTCAACCTTGTCCTTGGGCTGTAGATCGGCCATTTCACACCCTCCTTTCAAAGTCACGCACACGATGCTGACTGCCCGGTCGGCGTGACACGCAACCTTACCATATTGCCGTACGTGCCGTCCACCGGCCTTTCGCCCGCGGCAGAACAGGCGCCACTCAGCCCAGCGGGCAAAGGAACTCCAGGCAACGGCCAATGCGTTTGCGCCAGTAGATTTCGTTATGGAAGTGCCCCTCGGCGATCACGCCGAGGAGGGTCTCCCCTGGTGCCATGCCTTTTTCCCTGGCGATGGCGATGAGCTCCCTGGTGGTATTCGTAAAATCGTCACGGCTGCGCTGGTCGTAGGCCCAGCGCGTGCCGCAATCCATGTACAACCTCTTGAATGGGAGTTTCGCGAGCGCGCCCATCCATTTCCTCAACGGGTCGTCAGGCATGTCGGCATAGGACAAACTTCCCACGAGCCCGAAAGTGTCCGGCCTCCTCAATCCCGCGTAGATCGCGCAGTTCGCTCCATACGAGGCGCCGATCAATCCTATCTCGCGAGGATCCTGCGAAATCGTGATTTCTTTTCTCAGCGTGGGGAGCACTGTGTCGGCGAGAAAATCAACGTACGCATCGGCGATTCCCCTCGGGGGGGGCAGATATGCGGCATCCCTGCGCGAGTGGGAAACGACGGCCGCGAGGACGATGTCGCGGCTGCGGCCGCGCCGCGCTTTGTCCAGGGCTATTGCATCGGTGTGCCACCCACCGTAGGCGCCCTGGTCCTTCCACTGATTCTGCCCGTCGTTCAGCACCACGACCGGATAGGGGCCCTTTCCTCCCCGCCCATAGTCCCTTGGCAGCATGATGTTGACCCTGAAGTGGTGTGCGAGCGCGCGCGAGTATATTTCCTTGGTGAAATAGACAGCGGGCTGACGGAAAAGCGGCGGCGGGTGGGGGAAGAACTCCCCGTCCATCAGGTGCATCGTGCTCCCGGTCGGTTCGTAGAAGCCGCGGGGGAACGGCCTGTCCTCCTTCACCCCCTCCATAATGTAGAAACCGCTCCCTGGATCAAGCGGCACCGTCGCTCCAAAAGCGCTCTCATCGCGGAATCTTCCGCGCTTCAGCCGCTTCATCGGCAACTGCGACAGCTCCTGCCCCCTCCGGTTGCAGACGCGCACCACCGGTGCCTGCCAGCCGGTGAAATAAACCAACTTCATTCTCTCCCTCCCCTTCTGCTCCAGAATGACTTTCGCGAATTGATGTCTCTCGTTGATGCCGCGCGGGAATCCCGCCTCCATCCACTCGGTCACGCGCCTCGTGATCGGTCCGTGGAAGCGGCTGATGAGGATGCTCCCGTGAGAGTAGCCTTCAAAAAGGAGCCGCGACGCCTTGAGGTATTTCGCCTGCGCCGCCTGGGCCCTGTCCCTTGAGGAGACGTTGATCATGAGGACCGGGCAGGTGAGCTTTCCTGCGTCGACCTCGATCCTCTCCAGTTCGAGCTCCCGGTACGCGCGCCCTGACAGGAACGACCTCTTGAAGAGGGCGAGCATCGCGCGGTACTCCTCCGGCCTCACCGCCCCCCCCATCATTTCCTCCACGACGCTTTTCGGCGGCCGGAAATTCATCACCGCCGGGATCCGTTTCTTCAGGTCGGGTGCCTCTCGGATCGTTCGGGCCACCTGGCGCGGCCAATCGCTGTCATACAGGATGAGCGCGCGGGCGCCGTGGAGCTCCGCGAACTTCTGGACCAGGATCCCCCCGATGCTGTATCCGGCATATACCGGCTTCTCCAGGGCGAAGTGCTCGCACGCGGCGCCGATGTCATCGAGGTAGTCGCGATAGCCGAGCCCCGCGACGCCGCGGTACCGGCTCTTGTAGTAGCCGCGGAGGTTCAGCGCATAGGCGGGCCACCCGCGCGCCGCCCAGTAATCGAGCTGCTGGCGGCAGATCCAGCTCCCGTCAAAGGCGCCCCCGACGAACACGATTGCGGGGCGCCCGGTTTCCATCTCCGGCCTGACGCCCTCCACGTAAATCCGGTGGCGGCCGACATAGGCCTCAAAATCGACAGGCCTGAAGACCGCGCCGGCGCGTGAGATTCTCCTGTGGCCCATCATGACGTCTCCCATGGAAACTGCATATTATTGCCTGTGGCGGCCAAAATGTCCACGACGTTTAGCAAATCGTGGTCAAGGGAGCGGCTTCAAAAGACGCAAATCTGTAGGGGTTCCCCGGCCTGCCCCTGGCGGAGAGGGATTCATCGAACCCGGGCGCGATAAATCGAGCCCCTACGCAACTAAAACAGCAGATCGGCCCCACTGCACCTGCGTAGTTACGGATCAGAGCAATTTCAACTATGGCAGAGTTTCCAAGCACGATGGTATAATATCCACAACCAGAGAAAGGAGCAAACGCTATGAACCGGATCATATGTGTCGCCATGTGTGCCGTGCTTTCTATTCTTTACCTCGTACCGGTGGCGACTGCTGCCGGGAAGCTTGAGCCGGTCCAGCTCGTGAAGCCGCAGACATCCGGCGGCAAACCCCTCCTGGAGGCGCTGGCAAAGAGAAAATCCACGCGCGCGTTCGATGCGCGGAAGCTCCCCCCCCAGGTCCTGTCGAACCTGCTCTGGGCGGCGTGCGGCGTCAACCGCCTCGAATCGGGGAAACGCACCGCCCCCTCGGCGATGAACCATCAGGAGATCGCTGTCTATGCCGCGACCGCGGATGGACTCTACCTCTACAACGCGAAAGATCACAGGCTGGATCCGGTCTTCGCTGAGGACATCCGGGCCCGCGCCGGAGAACAGCCGTTCGTGAAAACGGCCCCCGTGGTGCTCATCTATGTCGCCGACCACTCACTGATGGGGGATACGCCACGCGACTCCAGGGATTTCTACTCGGCGACCGACACCGGTTTCATCAGCCAGAATGTGTACCTCTACTGTGCGTCCGAGGGGCTGGCGACAGTGGTCCTCGGCTGGGTGGATAAACCCGCGCTCGCGAAGGCCATGAAGCTCCGCGATGACCAGAAGATCATCCTCACACAGCCCGTCGGATATCCAAAATAGTACTTCCGCGTCTCTTCCATTCTGTGCGGGTACATCAAGCGAATTCCTCCCCCTCAGACGGGGAGCTTGTCCCGAGCGAAGCCGAGAGAAGGTTCGGTGGGAGTGTAACTACAGTTTAAAGTTGAAAGTTTAAAGCCATTATTACATGAAGCAGGCACGAAACGAGCTCAAGGCAACGCTGCTCCAGGAGATCACGCGCGCCGTCGAGGCGCACGATCGCTTCGCCGTGTTTTCACACGAGGAGCCCGATGGCGACGCCATAGGCTCCCAGATCGCGCTCGCCCTCGCGCTGCGGAAGCTGGGGAAACAGGTGGTCTCGCTCCGTCTTGAGAAGATCCCCTCCTCGCTCGAATTCCTCAACAGGGACGGTGCGGTCGAGGAATACCGGCCGGGGGTCCATCGCGAAAACATCGCACGCGCGCAGGTGGTGGTTGTCGTCGACGCGAGCAGCTATCACCGGATGGGCAGCCTGGCGGATGAGGCGGCGCGCAGCCGCGCCCTCACGATAAACATCGACCATCATCGCGACAACGAGTTCTTTGCCGACATCAACTTTGTGCGCTTCCAGGCGGGCGGCGCGGCCGAGCTTGTCTTCGAGGTGATCAGGGCGATCGGCGTGCCGATCGAGGGCTCGATTGCCGAGGCCATTTACGTGGGGATCTGCACGGACACGCTCGGCTTCAAGTACATCGATCCCGAGGGTAACCTGATCAGCGTCATCTCCGAGCTGGTGAAGGGGGGAATCGATATCGAGGATTTACAGGAACGGCTCTACTACCTCAGGCCTGACAGCTACCTCGAGGATATCGCCGGACTTCTCCGGAGCGTCCATTACGAAAACGGCGGATCGCTCGCCTGGTTCGCGTTTCCTGCCGGCTCGCACCTCAGCTACTACCAGCGGGACCTCGCCATGGAAGGACTTCACCAGCTCATGAGCGTCAAAAGGATCCGCGCGGCGGTCATGTTGCACGAGGAAAAATCCGGCGTGGAGGTCTGGCTCAGGTCGAAGACGGATGTCGACGTGGGGAAGGCGGCGGAGCGCCTCGGCGGCGGCGGGCACAAGACGGCCTCGGGGGTCTTCATCAAAGGGATGAATCTCGGTCAGGCCGTTCGCGCAGTGCTCTCCCAGATCAACGCGGTGCTCCAGAAGTAAAGGAGAGACCACTCCCGGCCCCGCGGGTGCATGCGCTCAGGCCCCCAACTTCAACCTCAGCTCTCTCAGGTTCAACACATCTTCCCGGTTGTACTCCAGCAGCCTCTCGAGCGACTCTCTGCATCCCCCACGTTTGTAGTTCTCCCACAGTTGCACGGCGACTATCCCGTTGACGTCCTTCAGGTTCCTCCTGATCCCCAGCATCCGCTCCACCTGTTTCATTCCCCCGTACAGCCCCTTTCGGTGGCAGTCGTGCATCAGGTCGCGGTGGGCGCAATACTCTGTCATATCCACCCCCAGTTTTGCTTTGATGTAGGGGAGGTCGAATCTCTCCCCGTTGTAGGTGTAGATCGTGTGGTGAGCGCGCACGTGCTGGATCAGCGCGGAGGCGTGAAGACTATCCTCGACGAGCTGGACGAAGTTGCACGATTCTCCCCCCTCCATGCAGAGGCCGATGACGGTGAGGTCCCCGTCGCGTGGGTCGAGGCTCGTCGTCTCGATGTCAAGGTAAACAGCAGACATTGGCTAATCCCTCAGTTACTCTGGAGTTACATGGTAATCCCTCAGTCATGGGGGGCACTAATTCACCTCACACAGCGTTTTCATCCACGGATTGACACTGATTTCCACGGATAACCTGTTTAAAAATCTGCGCCAATCCGTGAAATCCGTGGATAATTGTTCATACTGTTCCCCCCTGTAACTGAGCGGTTGCGACACCACGATCAGCTCTTTTTCTTCACGCCCACACGCTGGCACGACTCTTCTCTCGCAATCTCTTCGATCGTGCGCCCGGTCAAGACCGACTGAGGCTCCGTGCTCACGGGATTGCGGCGCCGGTCGGCCTCGTCGTCGTCCATCTTAATCAGGAGCCAGCGCCGCTCTCCACCTGCCGCCGTCCGGACCAAGGTGTACCCTCCCTTGAGCTTCTGTCCCTCAATCCACACCGCGACGCGCCCTTGTTCCAGGGCGTCATCCACGGAAACTGCGCTTCCGCTTTTCTCCCCGAGATTCCGATAGGTGCCGATATCCCATACGAGCACCACGCCTGCGCCATAATGCCCTTCAGGAATCACCCCCTCAAAAAAGGCATAGTCGATCGGATGATCCTCCACGGGTACGGCGAGCCGCCTGTCGCGCGAGTCGGTGGATGGCCCCTTGGGCACCGCCCAGGATTTGAGCACCCCTCCGACCTGGAGGCGAAAATCATAGTGGAGCGTCCTGGCGGCGTGCTTTTGGATGACATAGAGAGGTTTCCCGGACGGCTTTTGCCGGGCCAGCGCGCAATATCTCTTACGCTTCAGGGTCGATGGCAAGGAGGTATCGGATTGTTCCAGGGTAATGAAAACGGCGCATGAGATCGTGCGCCTCAGTGTTTGGGCTCTTCTTTTATCTTATCACACATGATGAACGTGTAGCCGGGCTCCATGCCGAGCTTTGTCGCCCGCTCAGTCCTGGAATCGAGCAGCTTGACGTGCATCACATTTCCATCAATCGAATAGATGGCTCTATTCACCTGGTACTCCTCGAATTGTATGTCAATCTCCTTCGGCTCACGATCCTCTCTGTAGGTGAAGGTGCCGGTGTAGGTGTGGTCGCCCTCTTTTATCGTGACCGTGTTCCCCCCGAATACCCACGTCTTATCTGATGTGACCGGTCTGTTCTCATTCTTTATTTCCCGCCACTTCCCCTCAAAAGGCGTGACCGCTCCTGCGGCGCCGGGCGGCAGAGGAGGCACCGGCGGCCGGCCCGCGCAGGAAAGAAGCACAAAGCTCATTGAAACAATCAGCAAAAGATGGAGTAACGGTTTCATAAATGAGTACCTCGCTTTTGTCTTGTCACGGAAATTCCGAGCATATGTCTGTCATCGCGAGCGAAAGCGAAGCGATCTCAACATATTGGCAATCATGAGATTGCTTCGTCGCTACGCTCCTCGCAATGACAGGACTTTTGAATGCTACTTCCGAGACACCACACTTCCTGAACATTGTGTAATTATATGCTCCCCGAGGGGGAAAAATCAACTGCTATTTGTGTCCCATGGTAACGGGACAGTTATGGGTGGCGCTAATTCACTCCACTCAGTGTTTTCATCCACGGATTGACACGCCTGCGTGCCAAAACGCACTCCGGTGTGCAGGCACGGATTGACACTGATAACCCGTTTATTACTGAGAGCAGGAAATGTTTGATACGTCATTGCGAGGAGGCCGAGTCCCGCTTAGCGGGACTCGGCCTCCTCGCAATGACAACCTTAATGTTGATTTTTTCACACCTTCTGAGGGGTTACGGGTGTGGAGGCAGCCGCATGTCTGTTCATGAAAATCCATGTGAGCCCTATGATCGGTGTGTATCCCTGCCGGCAGGCAGGTGTGTTCATCTGCGGATTTCATGTTTACTATAGCCTGCCCTGAGCTGGCCGCACGCCGCATCGATTTCGTCGCCCTTGCTCTTTCTCACCGTGACCGCCGCGCAGAAGGGCCTGAGCCAGCGCCTGAACTCTTCCGCCCGCTCCTCACTGCCCGGCGTGAACCGGGGGTTGTCTGCGGGGTTGTAGCGGATCAGATTGACCTTGCAGCGCACCGATCTGACAAGTTCCCCGAGGAGGCGCGCGTCCCGCCTGGAGTCATTGATGCTTTTGAGGATGACGTACTCGAAGGTGATGGGGCGCCTGATGAAGCGGGCATAGCACCGGGCGGCCTCAACCACGTCGTGCAGTGGGTAGGTGCGCGCCAGGGGGAAGAGCTCCTCCCGCTTCTCCTCATCGGCCGAGATGATTGAGATGGCGAGCTCCGGCGTGATGCCCGCGGCTATCAGCTTGTGTATCCCCGGCACAATTCCGCAGGTGGAGACGGTGACGCGGCGCGGGCTGAATCCGGGGCCATCGCGCGAGGCGAAGATTGAGATTGCCCTCGCCAGGTTGTCGAAATTGAGCAGCGGCTCGCCCATGCCCATGAAGACGATGTTTGTGATGCGCTCGCCCTGTGTGAGCCGGTCGCGCACCTTGAGGAACTGATCCACGATCTCTCCCGCGCTCAGGTTGCGCCTGAAACCGATCGCGCCGGTGGCGCAGAAGCCGCAGCCGACGGGGCAGCCGGCCTGGCTGGAGAGGCAGACAGACTGGCTGGTCTCGAGGGTGAGGAAAACAGTCTCGATCGTTTCTCCGTCATCGAGGCGGAAGAGGTACTTTCGCGCGTCACCCGTTCTCGTCTGTCTCTCCGATACCAGCTCGAGGTTGACCACCCCTGCTTCCCGGGCGAGCCGTTCCCTGAGCGCGCGGGGAAGGTCTGTCATGTCAGCAGCGTGCGCCGCCCCCCGGCCATGGAGCCACGCCGCGACCTGCCTCCCCCTGTAGGGCGCTTCGCCCATGGCGACCATGTACTGTGCGAGCTCGGCCGCGGTCATCCCTCTCAGATCCGGTTTCGTCACATCCTCACCTCCGCGATGGCTGTTTTATACCATGAACTGATATCGCGGGGAAGCGTAACTTGCTGCTGGAGTTTCCCCATTTTTTAGAAACTAAGGTAATTTTTCACCACGGACCTGCCTGCCGGCGGGCTCCGTGCCTCCGTGGTGGATTATGCATTGGAATACACCTACGAAATAGTATCTGTTTCACTTCACTAATACTGCATCTACTTCCGAAACAACGTATTGTGTATTTTGATGAATTCATTTGAAGCCGCACATCAGGATGCGTTACCCAAGCTCTGATTAGGTGACTGATTTTTAGACAACCGGTGTGAGATATGTTACGCTGGTGCGTTCAACTGCAGCTCGCTCGATAGCTCAACAGTTCATATCAGGGAGGCGTTTCCCTTGGTTCAGACGATGGTCGTACTCCTGGCGGTGATGCTATGTGGTGAGCCGGAATCACCCGCCGCTGACCACGTGAAGAAGGGGAAGGCCTTCCTCTCGGCGGGGAAGTACAGGGAGGCCGCGGCGGAGTTTGAGGAGGCATTGAAGACAGACCCGTTGAACACCCCGGCGCTCTTCAGTCTGGGTGATATCCACGCGAATTATCTCAAAGACGCGAAGCTCAGGGACAAATACTGGAGACAGTACAAAGCAGCCTCGCTCATTTCCTTGGGTGATGTCGCGTCAGCCGGTGGTGACTTCAGGGAGGCGGCGGCGCACTATCGGGGCGCGCTGAAGCTCATGCCCGGCTATGGGAAGTTGCACGAGCGACTCGGGGCAGTCTGCCGCCGGATGGGGAATGAGGCGGAGGCGCTCAAGGAGTACAGGGCGGCTGCGGATCTGGAAAAGGAAAATATTCAATTACAGCTCGGTATCGCGCGCTATCTGGCGGGGCATGGGGATAGGAGAGGAGCGACGGTGTACGCCGAACGGGCGGTTGCCGCCAGACCGAATGATGCCGCGCTCAAACAGGCGGCGGTCGGGATTCTCGCGGAGACTGGCAAGGCGGTGGGGACACCAGGGCCGCCGGTCGCCACACAGAAACCGGTGGCCATATCGGCGGAGGAGCACTGCGCGCGCGGCGAGCGGGCCCTTGA
Organism: Candidatus Auribacterota bacterium; assembly: GCA_026392035.1. Classification (NCBI taxonomy): domain Bacteria; kingdom Pseudomonadati; phylum Candidatus Auribacterota; species Candidatus Auribacterota bacterium. The sequence continues at coordinate 29,473 of JAPLCX010000065.1, forward strand.
AGAGGGGAGGCTGGGGGAGGCGGCGCGGGAGATCAGGAAAGGCATTTCTGGGCCGACGCGCGAGCAATGCGCCCAGTCAGCCCGCCGCCTCGCGGAGGCGTTCGCAAGGAAAGGTTCGATGGACGGGGCGGTCGCGGTGTACAAGGCATTGCTTTCCGCCGGCATCAGGAGCGCCGATGTCTATAATTCGCTCGCGATCCTCTACCAGGAGATGGGGAAACTCGATGACGCGGTTGGGACCGCGCGTGCAGGCGTTGATTTGTACCCCGCCGTCGCGGAGCTCCACAACAATCTCGGGACGTTATACGCCCTGAGGGCGGAGTACGAGCGGGCGCTCTCCGAGTACCGCAAGGCGGTAGAGCTCAAGCCCGACCTCGCTGAGGCGTATCTCGATATGGGGATCATCTATAAGGACTACCTTAAAGACAAAGAAAAGGCGGTCGAGGCATTCCGGAGCTACGCCGCCCTCAAACCCGAGGGGACGAATGTCCCCGAGGTCGCGGAGCTGCTCGGGGGAGGGAAGGGGCCGGCGGGAAGTGTTCCCGGTCGGGATGCGAAACCCCAGGGGCTCATCGGTACGGATGAGCACATTGCAAAGCCCAGAAGAGTCTTGAGAAACCCTAAGGTCGCTCATTGAGAGGTGAGCATGAAAGGCGGCGTGACCTGTCCGGCGTGCGGCAGGGAGTTCGTGAGCCATCAGTACCCCGTCCCGACCGTGGATATTCTCATCAGGCGCCGGAAGGGGAAAAAAGACGCGGTCCTCCTCGTGCGGCGGAAGAACCCTCCTCACGGGTGGGCCATCCCCGGCGGCTTCATCGAGTACGGCGAGCGGGCCGAAGACTGCGCCGTCAGGGAAGTCAGGGAAGAGACGGGACTAAAGGTGACGCTCGGAGGAATCCTGGGCGTCTATTCTGACCCGGCTCGTGATCCGCGCTTTCACACCATCTCCGTGGTGTACCTGGCGGAGGGGGCCGGCGAGCCGAAGGCCGGATCTGACGCGGGGGATGTCTGCGTGTTCACCGAGGATGAATTGCCCGCGGAGATCGCGTTCGACCACAGGAAGATCCTCGCGGACTATTTTGCGCCCCACCAGCAAAGGGGGCAGAGGTGTTGATCCGCGCCGTTGATCCGTGCATCACCTGCGCGGTGCACTGACGGGCGGGGGAGCGGCGGTCGATGGCGGGGGGAGCAGCGCGAGAAATTTTTCAACCTGCCAGCCTGATTCCTCTGCGTTCTTCAGGAGCCGCGCGATTAAACCGTAGCGGGAATCCATTTCCTTCATAATCTCTTTCCTGCCGCGAGTCTCTGCCATCAGATCGACCACGGATACCGTGAAGAGCCAGTAGAGGAAGCGCTCCATCCGCTCCCTGCTGAACCAGAAAACGTTGTCGTATCGGTTGACGTTCAGATAGAGGCGCACGTCAGCCTCGTGGAGCATCTGCGCGATTGCATCGAGGCTCCCGTCGGCTGACAGGGGATCGCACCAGGCGTGGTGCTCCGTGAGTATTTTGATCAGCGCGGTGAGCTGCGCGGCGCTCCAGGCGTCACTGCCGTGTTCCTGGATAGTCCGTGAGATTGCTTTCCCCAGGAGGAGTTCGTCCAGCAACGCGCTGCTCGCTAATCCGCAGTCCGTATCCCCGCGCACCTTCCCGAGGTTACGCGTGATGAGCCAGATCAGGGCGATGCCCCAGAAGCCGCGCTCATCGGCCATGCCTGAGGCAAGGTATTCGGCCGCGGGGCCGCCGCATTTTGTGATCTCCCGTAATTTCAGAAGCGCATCGAACTGCTCCATGACGCCGTCGTTGATCTGCCGCTCATCACATCGGGCGTGGAGGAACGCCTTCAGAGTGGAGAGGAACTCACCTGTCCGGGATTTGAATGCGCGTCTCGCGCGTGCCGGGTCGCTCAGGAGCGCGTCGAGCATCTCTGCCCCGACGAGCGTTCGGAATGGGGTGTGGATGGGGGCGAATATCATTTCCTTCAGCGCCTCCTCCATGCTCGGCACGCCTCGCCCGTTCAGCGATTCGGTGAGCCTGCGGTAGTAACCAGATCGGCTGTCCCTCACCTCCCTAAAATCCAGGAAGATGCAGTACTGGAACGCGCGGAGCGGCGTGAACAGCCCCTTCTTCGCGAGTTCCCGGCCGGAGCGGATGTATTCCAGGTTCCCCTTGTAATCCTTGAAGATGTAGTAGTAATCGGCCCCCGATTGAATGCCGAGCGCGTCCGCGAGCGTGGTCTGGACGACCCTCTTTTTCTTCGGCGTTGCGTAATCGACCGCTATCCCGCATGAGGTCCTGATCCATCCGGATGTTTCCTCGTACTTGTTGTGGTAGACGATGAGGGCGCGCTCGCTGCCGCAGCGGTTGGAGTAGGCGAAGACATTTTCGTTCACCTGCCCGCCCGGCGTGTAAAAGTCGTACAGAACGAAGTTTTTCACCTCGCTGAAGAGGTGGCGCTTTTTCATGAGGGGGAATATCTCAGCCTCGTGACGCCTGACCAGGTTCCAGTCGGGCGTCTCGTTCCAGTAGGCCCGCCGGTACTCCATCCCGTACTTTTCGTGGAACCCCTCGATCTGCCCATGCCCGAACATCGGGAGTCCCGGCATGGTCACCATCATGAGACAGATCCCGAAGTACTTGTCGCCCGCGCCGAACTGGGCCACGGCGGTCTGCTCGTCGGGGTTGTTCATGAAGTTGACGAAGCGTTTGAGGATGCGCGGGTCGAACTCGAGGACATTTTTGACCACGCTCCGGTACTTGTCGTTCTCCTCCGTCTTGAGCATGTTCATGAACGCGCTGTTGTACACCCGGTGCATGCCGAGGGTCCTGACGAAGTAGCCCTCCATGAGCCAGAATGCCTCGGCGAGCAGCAGCGTGTCGGGCATCTCCTTGTTGATGCGGTCCACCACCTCCCGCCAGAACTCGCGCGGCATGAGCTTTTCGAAGTCGTCTTTGAACATCCCGTGCTCGGCTCGGGAGGGTATCCCGCCCCCCGTGCCGGGGTGCGGGAACCAGAGCCGCTGGAAGTGCCGCTTCGCGAGCGTCATCGCGGCGTCGAACCTGATGATCTGGAAGTGCCGCGCGACGCCGAGGATGAGCTGGATGACCGCTTCCCGCACGTCCTCCCTCAGGAAGTTGAGCTGAGCCGTGTCGTTCCAGGGCATGCTGGTGCCGTCGTTCCCGTGGTAGATATATTTTGTATTCCCCGTCCACCTGTCGCGTCGCATGAAGACGACCGCCGCGTCTCGCCGGCTCCAGTAGCCATCCTCGATTTGTAATGACACGCGCGGGTCATCCGACAGCTCAGGGCCGGTGAATCGGTATCCGGGGAAGGGGGGATGGTCGAGCTGGACGAACCGCTCGGGGTGCTCGATGACCCACTTCGAGTATATCCCCATATGGTTGGGGACGATATCCGTGCCGAGCCTGATTCCCCGCGCCCAGGCCCGCTCCTTGAGGGTGAGGAACGCCTGCTCGCCCCCGAGGTCGTTGCTGATCTCGTAGTCGTAGAGGGAATAGGCCGATGCGAGCGCGTCCTGGTTCCCGCAGATGTGTTTTATCTTCCGTGAGGCTGAGCTCCGCTCCCATACGCCGATGAGCCAGAGGCCCGTGAACCCCCACCGGGCCAGGATGTCGAGCTCCTCGTCGGGGATCTGGTCGAGGCGGGTGATGGGCCTCCCGTACTTCTTCGAGAGCTGGTCGAGCCAGACGTAGGTGCTCTTGGCGATGATGACGACCTGGGCCATCCACGCGCGGTCCTCGGTGAAGCGCTCGTATTCGGGAGCGTAGGCGAGCCGCGCCCATTCAGGCAGGTCGGACGCGTCCAGGTCCTTGAATCTCAGGACAAGGTTCGGTCCCTGCCCCATCAACCCTAACTTTTCTTCTTCCCTGAGGATGTCGATGGCGGTGAGCAGCCGGTAGAAGAGCTGCTCGGGGAGCAGCGCTCTCCAGTGGTCCTTGATATAGGTGAGCTGCCCCTGGAGCGAATCTCCCGCCGCCAGGATCGGCTCGCGCATGAAATCGACGAGCGGCTTGTCCGCGGGGCCGAAACCGGGCTGCTGCTGGAAGAACTGCTCGAGCGAGCTGAACAGATCCGGGTAGGCGCTCCTCTGTGCCAGATCGGCGTCGCTGAAGAGTTCGAGCATCGGGGAGAACGCCGGGTTGCTGTTGCCGAGGGCGAGGAGGAGCAGCTCCGTCGCGACGATCTGCCGGTGGGGGATCCCCTTCGTTTTTCCCCGGAGGTAGTTACGGATCGACTCCTTGCCCCGGAGGATGGTGTGGGGAGGGAAGAGTTCGACAAATTCGGCGATCGTGCCGTCCAGCCGTTCGGCGGTGATCTTCTCCCTAGCCGCCCGAAGGCCCTTCCGGAACGCGGGAGGGTTCTTAGTCGTGCAGTAGAGGAGGATGAGGTAGCGGTATATTTCGTTGATGAGCCCCGCAGCGTTGAGCTGGCCTGCCCGGAGCGGCGTGCGGGAGAAGGCCGCGAGATCCTTTCGCTCGTAGATCCGTTTGACGAGCTCGCGCAGGATGCGGAAATCGGGCATCCGGATTTCCCCCCTCTCGGGGAGGATGCCCTTATCGAGGCCGTAGAACTCCCACCGCGCCCTGGAGATGGGGAACTCGAGAGGAAAGTAGGCCGCGCGGCGGATCTGCCCCTGCGTCTTTTTTGCCATAGGGTCTTAATTATAGCGTCACGGGCTGCGTGAGGGGAACAGATATTTACATTCAGCCGTTTCCACCTCGCAGGTGGACGTGGTCACGGATCGGGAACGGAGTCGCCTTTGACCCGTTGCTCGATGCTCCGCATGCGCGTCCTCGCGTCGGCGAGGGATTCCGCCAGGAGTGCGGCGAAGATAATCTCTTCCGCATTTCCCGCTTCGGCGAGGATGGCGCCCCGGGGGTCCACGACGAGGCTGTGGCCGTATCGTTCTATGTCGGCCCCGCATATTCCCGTGCGGTCGGGGGCGAGGATGAAGCAGCCGGTCTCCGCCGCGCGCGCGCGGCACAGGACGTGCCAGTGCGCCTCGCCCGTGGGCTTGGTGAACGCCGAGGGGGCGATGATTATTTCAGCACCACGGAGTGCGAGACCGAGGAACTGCTCGGGGAATCGGAGGTCGTAGCAGATGCTCACGCCGAGGCGGCCGAGTTCCGTCTCGAATACAGGGGCGGCGTCATCCCCCGCTGAGAAGTAATCGCGCTCGTGATGCCTCAGCTCGCCGGGGATGTCCACCCGGAAGAGATGACGCTTCCGGTATCTGCCGACGAGCGCGCCGTCCGGACTGAAGAAGAGCAAGGTATTATACGGTGTGCCTCCCTCACGGCGCTCGGGGAGGGTCCCCGGGCAGAGGTAGACGCCATATTTCCGCGCGAGTGCGGAGAGCTGTTCGGTGACCGGGCCGGGGATGGTGACCGCTTGGCGTGACACCCGCTGCATGTCTCCATCGAAATAAAACAGTTCGGGCCCGCAGATGAGCCGCGCTCCCCTCGATGCGGCATCGCGGACATGTCCCTCAAACTGGCGCAGGTTGCTCTTAGGGTCGGGCGTGCCGCGCATCTGGATGAGCGCCACAGTGAAGGTTTTCATGTAATGTCCCAGCATACTATCGGTCTTTTTAAGGGTCAACAGCAAACCGGACAATGATGATCTTCGCTCTTGACTGATATACCTCTCGTGGTATTATCAGGGTGTGGCCGCACCGTTCATGACGTGAGGACGCGGAAGGAGGCCATCCATGGTTGAAGAGATCGCATTTGCGAATCCTATCGAGAAAATAAAAAAGAGGAAGCGTTCATCAAGGAAGGTCAAACCGTCAACGGAGGAGAAGTCTATGAAGAAAAAGGGTCCAAAGAAGGTTGGGAAAGCGGCGCGGAAAGCCGCGGTGAAGCCTGTAAAAAAATCAGGGAAGAAGAAGGGGAGAAAAAGCGCGCTCAAGGGCAGGAAACAGATAGTGAAAATCCGCGCCAAGGGGCTCCGTTCAGAATCCGCCCCGACAATTCTCGTGGTGGGGCAGGGCGGAAAGATTGAGCCTGCCTGGTTCAAATACGCGCAGATGACCCCGGCGAAGCGCAGCAGACATCCTAGCATTCCGACAGACATCCGTGTGGGGAACCTGGTTGGCTGGAAGACCGAGGGAGGCAAAGACCGTCTCGGCGTCGTCCAGGAATTCCTTGGTGATTCGGCCGTTGTCGGGATGGGCGGGAAGAACGAGATCATCCGCATCGCCAGGCTCACGCGCCTTGCCTCCAAGGTGAAGGAACTGTGATTGGGGTCAAATCTTTATCCTTGACATTTCACCTTCCCATAGCAGAATAAGGGCATGACGCGCCCCCTGAGGATCCACTATCCCGGTGTCTATTATCACGTCACCTGCCGTGGGAACGAGCGGCGGAGCATCTTCGCGGACGAAAAGGATCTATCCCTATTCCTGGAGAAGCTTGCCCTCTCCCTGGAGATATACGGTGTAATCCTCCTCGCGTATGTATGTATGAGGAATCAGAGCTCCTCTACCGTTTCTGTAATATGCCCCAGCCGGAGATTGGAAGATTGCTGGGAGGGATTGATTATAGCGCGGTGAGTCAGAGTCGTCGTAGGCTGCGCGCCGGATTGGCCAAGGATGCCAGGCTGAAAAACAAATTTGACAAAATAACGGCTTCTTTACTCGAAATGTCAAGGATAAAGATTTGACCTCCACGGGCGCGTCCATCTTCCGCTCGCTCCGATACCGGAACTACAGGCTCTTCTTCGGCGGTCAGGGTGTGTCGCTGATCGGCACCTGGATGCAGCACATCACCATGAGCTGGCTCGTCTATCGCCTGACGAATTCAGCGTTCCTCCTGGGGGCGGTCGCCTTCTGCGCGCAGATCCCCGCCTTCATACTGAGCCCCATCACCGGCGTTCTGGCAGACAGATTGAACCGGCGCCGCATTCTCATTGTGACCCAGACGATTTCAATGGTTCAGGCATTCCTGCTGGCGGTGCTCACCCTCACCGGAATCATTCAGGTATGGCAGATCGTTCTCCTCGGGATCCTCCTCGGGTGCGTGAACTCCCTTGACATACCGGCACGGCATTCCTTCATCATGGATATGGTGGAGAAGAGGGAAGCCCTCGGAAATGCGATCGCCCTGAACTCATTCATGTTCAATTTCGCCCGGCTGGTGGGTCCCTCCCTGGCGGGGATTATCATTGCCTATAGCGGCGAGGGGATGTGCTTTCTTTTGAATGGCGTGAGTTTTTTCTGCGTCATCGGTTCCCTCCTTGCCATGGAGATTACGGTGCCCCACCGCAGGGCGCGCGACTCCAATCTGCTCCACGATTTAAGAGAGGGGCTCGCGTATACCTTTGGCTTCGCTCCGATACGATCTATCCTCCTGCTCCTCAGCGCGAGCAGCCTGATGGGAATGTCCTACGCCGTGCTCATGCCTGTCTTTGCGAGGGATGTTCTCCATGGGGGGCCACAGACGCTCGGATTTCTCATGGCGGCCGCGGGGGTGGGGGCGTTGCTGGCCACAATCTATCTTGCCTCGAGGAAGGACGTGCTGAAACTCGGGAAGATGCTGCCGGTATCCACCGCCATCTTCGCGGCGGGGTTGATTGCGTTTTCGCTGTCGCGGGTGTTGTGGCTCTCGCTTTCACTCTTACTCGTCGCGGGATTTGGAATGATGGTGCAGATGGCGCTGAGCAACACGGTATTGCAGGTGATCGTGGAGGATGACAAGCGCGGGCGGGTGATGAGCTTTTATACGATGTCATTCATGGGAGTGGCTCCACTCGGCAGCTTGCTCGCGGGATACCTGGCGAGCCGCATCGGGGCGCCAGACACGCTCATGATCGGAGGCCTGGTATGCGCGCTGGCCGCGCTCGTATTCGCGCTGCGCATTGGAGATCTCCAGCGGATGCTCCACCCGGTCTACCGCAAAATGGGGATTATCCCGGAAGTGGCCACGGGGCTTCAGGCCGCCGTGGAATTAACCGCGCCGCCGGAGGATTAGGCCCAGCACAGGAGCAGGTTTCCAACCTCAATAAAATGCGAAGATTAAATTTACATTACGCCGTGGTTTTTCTATGTCAGGCTGCAACGTTGGCTCGATTTGGTTTCCGGCGCGGGTTGTCATAAAGTTAATTGCAGGGAGCGCCTGATTATCATAAAATCTGCTTCTGCGTGCGATTCTTGTGTGCCATAAGTGAGAGGAGAACAGTATTGTCAACGCGGCCAGTGGATAACGGTGCGCATCGGCTGAGGAATCTTGCGCGGAGGCATGGGACCCCCCTCATGGCGATAAGGCGGTCGGCGTTGCGCGCCCAGATCGGCAGGTTCCGGCGGGCGCTCCCCCGCGTGGAGCCGTTCTATGCCATAAAGGCCAACCCCCACCCCGAGATCCTCGCGACGCTCGTGGCCTCGGGGGCGGGCTTCGATGTCGCTTCCCGGGTTGAGATGGAAGCGGCCCTCGACGCAGGTGCGGCGCCAGACCGGATTATTTTTGCCAATACCATCAAGGATGCGGTGGCGATCAGGGCGGCGGCGCGGCGAGGAGTGAGGCTCATGACCTTTGACAGCGAGTACGAGCTCGACAAGATCGCCGAAGGCGCCCCCGGCACGCGCGTCATCGTGCGCATCAAGGTGTCGAACGTCGGCTCGATCGTCGAGCTGAGCCTGAAGTTCGGAGCCGATCCGGCGGACGCGGTTCAATTGCTCATCAAGGCGCACAAGCTCGGCCTGAAGCCGGCAGGCGTGAGCTTCCACGTGGGGAGCCAGTGCATGCACCTCGGCAATTATGTGGACGCGCTCGAGATGGCGGCGATCATCGTGCGCGATTCCCGGCTCAAGCAGCTCCCCCTCGAGATCGTGGATATCGGCGGCGGGTTCCCGATCCCCCACTTCGACAACGATGAGGATGTGTTTGACAAAATGGCGAGTGTGATCGCGCGGGAGATCGACCGGCTTTTTGACAGGAGCATCCGGATCATCGCAGAACCGGGAAGGTTCATCGTCGGTCCGGCGGCGACGCTCGTCATGAGCGTGATGGGCAAGGCCATCCGGGAAAATAAGCACTGGTATTACCTGGATGACGGGGTGTACGGAACCCTGAACGGCCTCATCTTCGACCACGCGAAGTACCAGTTTAAGGTTTTGAAATCAGGGCGGAGACAGCTCTCGACGCTGGCCGGCCCGACCTGTGACAGCCTGGACATCATTGCCCGCGGGGAGGACCTGCCGGAGCTTGAGATCGGCGATATCGTCTATGTGAACAACATCGGGGCGTACAGTTCTGCGAGCGCCACCGATTTCAACGGCTTCAGCCGGGCAAAAATAGTCATGGTGCATTAGGGCCTCACACCACTGAGGGCGCTGAAGACACAGAAGAATAGACGCGCGTCAGTGATTTCAGCGTCTTCAGTGGTTACACATCAAGGTGAGAATGGGTATTGATCAATAAAGAATGAAACCACAAGATTACACAAGATTGGCACAGGAAGGTGACAAGTGGCTATACAAGGACTTAACCGAGAAGATCATTGGTGCGGCTTTTGAAGTTCACCGGGAATTAGGGCCTGGGTTCTTGGAGTATGTTTATGAAGAGGCCCTAGTGTCTTGTCACGGAAATTCCTAGCATATGTCTGTCATCGCGAGCGAAAGCGAAGCGATCTCAACATATTGGCAATCATGAGATTGCTTCGTCGCTACGCTCCTCGCAATGACAGGACTTTTGAATGCTACTTCCGAGCTCGATATCTATTATAAAGATATGCTGATTCCCAGAAAATATACCCCTGATTTTGTGATAGAAGATAAGGTCATTATTGAAATAAAGGCTTCTTCTGGTTTGACTGCGAACGATGAGGCTCAGCTATTGAATTATCTCAAAGCTACTGGATTGAGAGTGGGGTTGTTGTTAAACTTTGGTCAAGAAAGTCTGGAAATAAAAAGAAGAATCTTGTGAAAATCTGTGGTTAGATTGAACAGTACGTGAAAATGGAGGGTAGATAGACAATGAAACGAACGCACCGGGTACGGGAGAACCATTCTGAATTGCCTGATTGGCTCCGCAGGAAGAAATATCCCCACAAGAGCCGGTACCTTTCCGGAAAGAGAATCCTGCCGAAGGGTATCACGGGGAGGGAGAAGCTCACCGCGCTGATGGATGAGGCGTTTCTCGCCTACAACTCGGCGCGTCTGAGGGAGGGGTGCCAGCTCTTTGTCGAGAAGATGCTCCGTCCCGACGTGACGGTGGGGATGAGCCTGGCGGGGGCGTTGACGCCCGCGGGCCTCGGCTGCTCGTGCATCGTGCCGCTGATCAAGGCGGGCTTCGTGGATTGGATTGTCTCCACCGGAGCAAACCTCTACCACGACCTGCACTTCGCCTTCAATCTCCCGATGCACGTCGGCAGCCATCTCGTTGACGATGCCGACCTCAGGAAAAACGATGTCGTGAGGATCTACGACGTGCTCCTCGGCTACACCGACTGCCTGATGGCCACGGACGAGATTCTCCGGGGCATTCTCATACAGCCGGAGTTCCAGAGGGAGATGGGCACCGCCGAGCTGCACTATCTACTCGGGAAGTACGCCGCCGAGTGGGAGCGCAAGGCGAAGCTCGGAGAGATATCCGTGCTCGCCGCGGCCTACCGCTACGGCGTGCCGATCTACACATCATCTCCCGGCGACTCCACCATCGGCATGAACATCGCGGGCGTGGAGCTCCGCGGCAACAAGCTGCGCCTCAATCCCGCCATCGACGTGAACGAGACGACCTCGCTCGTGCTCGCAGCCAAGCGTTCGGGGGGCAAGAGCGCCGTCGTGCTCATGGGCGGCGGCAGCCCAAAGAATTTCATGCTGCAGACCGAGCCGCAGATCCAGGAGGTTCTCAGAATCAAGGAGGTGGGACAGGATTACTTCTTTCAGGTCACCGATGCCCGCCCCGACACCGGAGGTCTCTCGGGAGCGACGCCCCATGAGGCCGTGAGCTGGGGAAAGGTTGACCCGAGCCGGCTGCCCGACGCGGTCGTCTGCTACACCGATACGACGATCGCCCTGCCGTTGCTCACCCACGTCGCGCTCGCGGCCCATCCGAAGCGCGCGCTCAAGCGCCTCTACGACAGGCGCGCCGAGCTGATGGAGGCCCTGGTGCGGGAATACTTCGCCCACAACAAGTGATCGTCAAAAACCGTCCATGGACGGGGACGTAACCGAGGCTGGGGCAAGGGGAAGAAGGGAGTCCGTTGTCTGAACGGGGGATCACCGTGCGGGAAGAGGGCGTGATAGTCGGCGTTGAAGGGGAAAGGGCCAGGGTCCGCATCGAACGGAGCGACGCGTGCAGCAGGTGCCGGGTTTGTGTTCCCATGGGGGACGGGTCGATGGTGATTGAGGCGAAGAACATGCGGGGTGCGGTCATCGGAGAGAGAGTGAGTATAGAGGTTGATGATTCGCGCCACCTGCGCGCTGCGTTCATGGTGTACATCCTCCCGCTCATGGGTTTGATCGCGGGATGCCTCATGGGAACGGCGCTCGCGGGTTCCGAGGCGGTGGGATTCCTGTGTGGGGCGGGGATGCTCATCCTCGTTTTTGTGGTGCTTCACTGGTATGACAAGAAAATAGGAACGCGCGATCAATCGTGGCCCCGGATTGTCGGGCGTCGCACGGATGAGGCGGGGCTTCATTGTGGAGGAGATACACATGCCTAAAAGGGTTGGTGCGCCTCAGGCGCTGGATGACGTGGTTATTTCTCGAGCGATCATACAGGAATTCACGAAGGACTTTTTGGATTCCCTGGAAAGCGACGTGGCGATCGCCGGCGCCGGACCGGCGGGGATGATCGCCGGCTACTATCTGGCTCGCGCCGGAAAGAAGGTGGTAATTTTTGAGCGCAAACTCGCGGTCGGGGGGGGCATGTGGGGCGGGGGGATGATGTACAACAGGTGCGTTTTTCAGGAGGCCTCGAAACCGATCCTTGATGAGATCGGAGTCAGGGTGAAAAAATGGGGGACGGGTTACTATGTCACTGACTCACTGGAAACGGTCTCAACCCTCTGCGCATCGGCGGTGAAGGCCGGGGCGAGAATATTCAACTGCATCTCCGCCGAGGATGTGATGATCAGGGGGGAGAGGGTGACGGGCGTGGTGCTGAACTGGAGCGCCGTGTCGATAGCCCATCTCCACGTTGACCCGCTCTCCGCACGGGCGGGGTATGTGGTGGATGCAACGGGGCACGACGCGGAGGTCGCGAAAATCATCGTCAGGAAGATCGGGAAGAAGCTCTTCACCGAGACGGGCGAGCTCATGGGGGAAAAATCCATGTGGGCCGAGGTGGGGGAGAAGACGATCGTGGAGAACACGAAAGAGATATATCCCGGGATCTATGTGGCCGGCATGTCGGCGAACGCGGTGTTCGGTGGCCCGAGGATGGGGCCCATATTCGGGGGGATGCTGCTCTCCGGCAAGAGGGTCGCCGAGCTTATCATGGGGAGAAAGAAAGGGTGAGAGGCCGTACCGCGGCACGACGCGATCGGGTAGATGATTAGATGTAGAAAATAGTTGCAGCGCGGTTCTGAATATACCATAATAGTGCGCGTGAATGGTAATATAAAGCCGGCGTGCAGTACACACGGCTGAGGAAAGGAGAGGGAAGGTATGAAGAAGATCGTATGTCTTATGGTTCTGGTGCTCGCGGTGAGCTCGCTCGCGCTGGGCGGCTGCAAGAAGAAGGCAGCGGCGCCCGCGCCTCCTCCCCCTGCGGCTAATAAATAGTTACAGGGAATGATAACGTCGCGTCTTCAGCCCGGCTCGAGGAGCACAGGCAAACGAGTCGGTTGAAGGATCGTGGCGGAGGAGTTTTAGCGAAACTGCCCAGCGGCAGATATGCATTGTCGCTGGGCATTTTGTGTCCGCATGCCACCATAGAGCGCCGGCAGGGGCATTGATCATTCGCCGCCGATGGTCAGCGTTTTCTGGTCCACATATACGGGGATTGCGCTCTCGATACCCGTCGGAGAGGAAGTGGGAGGCACGAGCCCGGCGGTGACCGTCCAGGCGCCATTCACTCCCGGTGGGATGGCTTGGAGCGAAAAGAGCCGCACGGTGGAGGCGCTCCTCAGGCCCTGAACGCCTTTCGCGAGCGGCTTCGCCCCCCTGGTGAGCGCGCCCGGCCTGCCCGGGGTGAGTGAGTACACTATCCCCCCCTGTCCCGTGATGACCGCCCACGCGTTGAATACCTGATTGATTGGCTGGACGATTACGTCTATGGCAAAGGGACTTCCCGGGGGCGGGGAGGTCGTGTTCATCAGGAGCGCGAGGGATTGCACGGGAGGCGTGGGGGAGGGATCGGGCTGCCCGTCAAGGAGGACAACCCTGGTTACTTTTTCGAGCACCTGGAGAGCGGTGAAGTTCCTCTGGTTGTACCCATAGCGGAGGCCCTGGGCGCCGAAATTCGCAGAGTCGGAGCCGTTCAGCGCATTCGGGTGTATCCCGTCTGCGCTGATTCCCCCATTGACCATGCCCGGTCCCTCGAGCGCCAGCCAGTAGTTCCACAACGGGACCCCGTTTGCAGTCGCCACGTCGATGGTGATCTGGTTAAAGGGAATCACGAGGGCGGCGCGAGCGGCGCTGTCATACCGGTGCGGGATGGTGCTGAGGACCGGGATCACCCCTCCGGCGACGCACTCCTGCACGATGGAGGTCAGGCTCCCGCGAAATGTATCCGCGCCATAGTGCTCGAGGTCGTTGGTGCCAAACATGATGAGAGCGACAGCAGGCCTTGCGAGGAGCAGCTCGCACCTGAGCGCGGTAAGAGAGCGGTCGGGGCAGTAGCCGGGCAGGGTGAGTGCGTGGATGGCGCTCCAGCCGCTCACCGCGCACGCGCTCATCCGGGTAAAGGAATTCACCCTTCCGCACCAGCCTGAGGTTCTCCACGATGAATCGGTGCGGGCGCCGAAGTAGGCAATCGCGGATCGGAGCTCGGTGTGGCCGGCGAGGGCGTAGTCGCCGCAGCCGATCGGCGTGAGGAACAGGTTTGATGCGGTGATGCTGTCGCCCATCCGGCTGAGCACGTCAGGGTAGTTGCCGAGCGCCTGCCCTTTGGCATGCACCGCCTGTAGCCGGGTTTTCATGGCGGCGTCGATTACGGGAATAACGGGCGGCTGGTCATAGGCGGCAGTGGGAGATGAAGACACTGCGCACACGAGAAAAATAATTGCCTCCAGGGCTGCCCCTTTCATCACGGCGGCACTCCACCGCTTTATCATATGTCCTTCCTCCTGATGATCAGCATCGGGGTATTCGGATTTGGCATACCGCTGCCAGAGATTAGCATAATGGCGCAGTTACTGTCGCTCGGCAATTTATGTCTGCGTGCCATCATAGAGCGCCGGCAGTGAACCTTAAAGTTAAAAGCATTGCTACCGCTCAACCTACCTAAACCATTGCAATTGTACTTTAGGCCATATTTACCCCTGTATCCTCCATGCCCCATCTATGTTCTCTGTGGTGAAACGTTGGAATTACTTCTATGAAAAATACAGAAACTCCAGAGGCGATATCCAGAGGCGATATCCATTGTGACTGCCGCCTCTTTTTAGTAGGATGTATCCATCAGGTGGAAAGTTATGCAGATGAAACCAGACCTTGTCTACTCGGTCCTGTGCGACGATGTGCGGCAGGAGATGAACGGGAAGTTCATATTCGTCGGCGTCTTTCAGAATATCTGGGCGCAGAATTTCCCCGCCGTGCACCACCGGATCTGTATTGCGAACTCATGGTACAACGGCATCGGCGAATTCCACGCGCGCTCGGCGATCATCTCCCCTGACAAGAAGACAAAGATTATCGAGAGCGTGCCGGTTAAGATTGCCCTCACCGAGGAGAATCGCGGCTCCATCGTGGTGAATTTTTTCCAGAATGTGCGCTTCGCCGAGCCCGGCCTCTACTGGGTGGAGGTCAGCCTGGATGACATGCTCGTGGCCCGGTATCCCTTCCGCGTGAGCACGCCGAGGGCGGTGAAACAGCCGGAAGCCACTGCGTGAGTTCTGCTGCCAGGCAGCGCGTGTCAATGCGAACCTTATTCCTTGCACTCCTCCTGATGTGCGCGGCATCCACCATCGCCGGAAACCAGTTCGAAACGTTCTCCAGGAGCGACAGTGTTCCCGCCTCGATACAAAGAGAGGTAGGCGCCGTTCTCTCTCACGCGGCCCTGGTCCAGGATATCCCTGCCCGGAGGTTTGCCACTGAACTCCGTGTCATGGACATGCTCTTCAATCACCCCGCCCTGACTGCGGAGATCGCCCGCGGGATGGGGCTCGGAGATTTTTATGTGGTGAAGGGGAAAGATGCTGCCTGCCATGTGAGGGAGGGGAAGAGCATCCAGGCGACATTCAGCGAGACCTACCGGGGGGAGGGGCTCCGCCTGTATCATGTCGAGGGCCAGTACTACGGTTCATTTTTTGTCCACCTCTCCGGCGAGGCGCTCCTGCTCACGCGGTACCGCGCGCTTGAGTCGCGGGGCGTCGAGGTGAAGGTTGACGCGGCCCTCTGCGTGGACAATCGCTTCTACGGTTTCCTCGTCTCGTGCTTCGCGCCGCTCTTCCAGCGCCTGGTGGACAGGAGGTTCTCGTTCTACATGGATGTCGCGAAAAAATTGAGCGAGGCCCTTGCGCAGGACCCCGCAGGTGTTTATAATCGTCTCGTGGATCGCGGGGTGTTGAGCGATGAGGAGCGCGCGCAGTTCACACGTTTCTTCATCAACGCGGGGCCGATTGACAATGGACACAGTACAACTGAGAGATGACCGCTGGTGCTTCGCCTGCGGCGAGAACAACCCTCATGGCCTCAAGCTGAAATTCACGCTCGACCAGCAGAAGGTGCTGCGCACCGCATTTACCTTCCGGAAGGAACATCAGGGATACACGGATATCGTCCACGGCGGATTTCTGGGCCTTATCCTCGACGAGATCATGCTCAACCTGGCCTGGCGGCTCGGTATCAAGGCGGTGACCGCGGGGCTGGAACTGCGGTTCAAGAAGGTGGTCCGCGTCGGTGATACGGTGGATTTCAGGGGATGGATCGACGAGCGGAAGAACCGTCTCCTGAGCGCGCAGGCCGAGGCGCGGGACGCGCGGGGCGATGTGGTCGCCACCGCAACGGCAAAGTGCATCGTGTTAAGATAATTGTGATTCCACCACGGAGGCACGGAGGGCACGGAGAAAAGAGTATCGATTGCACAGAAGATAAAAAATATTACAAAGAGTAAAAGAGAATAAGAGTGGAAGGGGGGCGTCTTGTTTCTATTTCTCTTTGTGGTAAAAAGGTTATTCTCTATCTCTGTGTGCTCCGTGTCTCCGTGGTGAAAAAGAAGGTTAAATGAGATGAAAATTGCACTCGCGCAGATCAACCCCACCATTGGCGATTTTTCAGGCAATCTGAAAAAGATCCTCCTCTTTCTCAAAAGGGCCGAGAGGGGCGGGGCCGGCCTCTGCATATTCCCCGAGATGGCGATACCGGGATATCCCGCGCGCGACCTGCTGCTCGACGGAGGTTTCATCGACGAGAACCTGAAGACGCTGGAGCGGCTGGCGAAGCGCGTGGGGAACACCGCCGTCATCGTGGGTTTCGCGGCGCGCACCGGCTCTCGCACCGGCAGGGGCCTCTTTAACGCCGGCGCGCTGATCCGGGAGGGGAAGGTTCAGCTGATTTTTCATAAGATGCTCCTCCCGAGCTACGATGTGTTCGACGAGCTCAGGTACTTCGATCCTGCCTCGCATGTTTCCACTGCGACGATAGGCGGGACGACGATCGGCCTCAGCATCTGCGAGGATATCTGGAATATCCCGGACTTCTGGAAGCAGCGATTCTACTCGGTGGACCCGGTTGAGATGCTCGCCAAGAAGGGCGCAGGGATGCTGGTGACCATCTCCTCCTCGCCGTTTGTCATCGGGCAGCGGACGCTTCGCCACTGCATCCTCAAAAAAATTGCCTCCGGGTACGGGATCCCGGTTTTTTACGTCAATCAGGTCGGAGGGAACGATCAGCTGATTTTCGACGGGTGCAGCATGGCGCTGGATGCGAGAGGGGAAGTGGTCGCCCAGGGGAATCCGTTCGAGGAGGATCTCATTTTCGCGGAGAGTCATCCGGCAGGCCCCACGATCCCCTGGATTGAAGAGCCCGTGGAAGAAACCGTGTACCGCGCGCTGGTCCTTGGAGTGAGGGATTACGCGAGGAAATGCGGTTTTAAGGCGGCGGTCATAGGTTTGAGCGGCGGTATCGATTCGGCGGTCACTGCCTGCATCGCCGTGGAGGCCCTGGGGCGAAAAAACGTCATCGGTATCGCCATGCCGTCCATGTACTCCTCGAAAGCGAGCGTGAAAGACGCGCGGGAGCTCGCGGATAACCTCGGGATACGATTCACCGTGATCCCCATCGCCCGGCTCTACCGCTCCTATATTCAAACGCTGAGGCCGGTCTTTCGCCGGCTCCGCCAGGACGAGACCGAGGAGAATATCCAGGCCCGCATTCGAGGCAATATCCTCATGGCGCTCTCAAATAAATTCGGCTACCTCGTCCTTTCGACAGGAAACAAATCGGAGGTGGCAGTTGGTTACTGCACCCTCTACGGAGATATGACAGGCGGCCTCGCGGCCCTCTCTGATGTACCCAAGACACTCGTGTACGGGCTCTCGCACTACATCAACCAGCACGCCGAGATCATCCCGGAGAGTTGTATCGTGAAGGATCCCTCCGCCGAGCTCAAACCCGGCCAGAAGGATCAGGATAGCCTACCCCCCTACGATGTCCTCGACGCGGTTCTGACCCGCTACGTGGAGAAGCGGGAGAAGCCCGGGGAGATCATCGCCGCGGGATACGACAGGAAGCTCGTATGGGATATCATTTGCCGGGTCGAGCGGAATGAGTACAAGAGAAACCAGGCCCCCCCTGGCTTGAAAGTCACCTCGAAGGCGTTCGGTCCCGGCCGGCGCATCCCTCTGGCGCAAAAGTACTATTAGCCTGATCTATTCACCAACCACTGAAATTGCGCCTGCTCACCTTCGGTGTTTTCTATCCACGGATTGCGCGGATTACACTGAGTGCAACCACAGCAAAAAGTTGAAAGTACAAAGTTCAAAATGCAGCTGCCTCCTTTGGCTTTCAGCTTTAAACTTTAGGCTGTTTTTGCATCCGTGAAAATCGGTGAAATCCGTGGATGTAACCTCCTTATAATTAGCATTTGATCAATCCAGAGAATCCGCGGTGATTTATTGCTTGTCCATGAATAATCCAGGTTAAAAGGATTGCTTCGGCAGTCAGTTCGATCGGAATGAGAGGGGGAAGACGTCATGCGCCCCCGCCGCGCAGCGCTTCGGCGAGTTCCTGGTGCCTCTTGGAATTTTTCCGGTCTCCCAGGAGCGAATATGCCCGAGAGAGCAGGAGGTGCCCCCTGACCCTCTCGTCCACGTATCTGGTGGGAGGACTCTCCAGCGCCTTCTCGACGATATCCGCCGCAGCGCGGGGCTCGTTCCTTTGCAGCGCGATCTCACCGCGATTGATGAGGGCGCGGGTGTTGCCGGGATAGAGCTCAAGGATCCTGCCAAGGACGGCCTCAGCCCTCGGGAGGTCCAGAGCGGCAATTTTTCCCTCCGCCAGGTTGATCAGTGCAGTGTAGGTATCAGGCCCCCGTTTCAAGGCCGCGGCGAGCTCGCCGTGGTAACGGGCTGTTTCTTCCCTGCCGAGCGAGCGGTGAGCGGCCTCGAGCACCTCGTGGGCGTGCGCCTGTTCAAACGCGAAGTACGCCGGCATCCGCGGGAGCGTTTCTTCGCAGAGCCTGAGAGCGGAACCCGCGTCCCCGCGCCTGAGGGTGAGTTCGGCGTAGCCTATGGCGATACGCGTGTTGCCCGGGTATCGCTGCGCGAGGGCGTCGAGCTTCGCCTCGGCGTCATCGGTGCGGCCCAGCCGCAGGTAGAGCTCAGCGAGGCTGATCACCCCCTGGAAAGAATCGCCGACCCGCTTGAAACATTCCTCGGCCTGCTGAAGCTCGCCTGATTCGACGAGCGCCCATCCGAGCAGCCCGATGAGATCAGTGTCATCCTTTTTGAATTGGAGCGCCCCCTCATAAAAGCGCGAGGCCTCGGGCCATCTCCCCATCTTGGCGTAGAGCCTTCCCAGGTCCTTGCACCGGCGGTAATTCGGCCCGAACTCCTCTATCGCTTCGAGGAGGTTTTTCGCCCCCCGCTCAAAATCTCTCAGTTTCTCAACGAGGAGGAAATGGATGCGTTGGTGGCTCAGTTCCTTGAGCGCGCTCCCCTTCGCGACCCCGCGGTAGAGCTTCACCGCGCGCTCATACATTTCATTTTCCCGGCATATCTTTTCCACCTTCTCGTAGGGGACGAGGTCCTCCGGGTGGGCCTGTATGATCCCCTGGTAGAGCTCGATCGCGCGTTCGGTTTCTCCCGCCTCATGGTATGTTTTCGCGAGATGGCTCTGGATGCCGCTGTCGCCGGGATGCAGCTCGATCCCCTCCTTGAGGATCGCGGCCGCGCTCGCGTACTGTTTATCCTTGCGCATCAACTCTGCGAGCTGCTTGAAGTTGGAGACCTGCTGGGGGCGCTCGGTGATGATCTGATACAGCTTCTTTTTCTCGGGGGTGTCAATGTCGCTCAGGAAGGTTTTGCGTTTCATTCACTCGCCGGTTTCGCCTTGCCGGTGTCTTTTTTTGTTTCTTTTTTCGGGCTGGCGGCTTCTCGTTCCTTCTTCTCCGCCTCGCGGTAGCCCTTGCTGCGATAGTCAGTGGCGTAAAAGCCGGAGCCCTTGAAGAGTATCCCGGCCCCCGCGCTGATCAGGCGCTGGAGTCTGCCACGGCAGCGCGGGCATGATCTCAGCGGCGGCGCGCTGATGGGCTGGAAACGCTCGAGGCGGTGGCCGCATTTCTGGCATTCATACTCGTACGTGGGCATAATGATCACCCGATGGTGTTGGCGCGTTCAGCGCGCTCCTCGTGTCGTGGCGAGTGGGGTGCGTTTGCTTCGGTAAAATGCCGCACGCTCCTCACACGGGAGGGGTGCAAGCCGTTGACCGGGCGCCGCTCAGCGCTCTTCCCTCACCTATTCCTTCGGCTCCTCAGCCTGTGGGGCAGCGGGTTTCGGGATGGCCTCCGGTTTGAGGCCGAGGTAGATCAGCGTCCCTGAAACGCACCAGATAACCAGGGGGAGAGATGACAGGGAAAGGTAGATGAGCAAGGTAAACAACCCCCATATGAAACCGGCGAAGGTATAGGTCAAACGGACGTCGTGTGCAGGAGTTGGAGCCGTCCTAGTTCCCACGAGCGCCGCCCTGATTTCCCCAATCGTTTCTTTGGTGTAGAGGTAGTTCCTGGACAGGATTCTCAGCGTGGGCGAGACTTTCTCAATCGAGGCATTCAGTTTCGAGGGGACTGAGTTCACGATCGTGGCATATTTCTGCCCCATCGCCCAGCTCGAGAGCCCGTCATTCGTCGCCACGACCCTGTTGAGGAATACGCATACGATCATGACCACGATGATCGTCGCGATCAGGTAGCCGATGAAGCGCAGCAGGTGCTCTCTCAGAAAATCGTTCAGCTCGCTCACCGGGCTCTCCTTACCCACCATGATGATCGGCGGGAGGAGCAGCGCCCCGCAGACCAGAATGATCGTCGCGATGACGATCAGGGCGCTCAGGAAGAACAGGGGAATCGCGAAGAAGGGCCATACGATCTCGCCGAGGATCGGGATCTTGCCGATCAGGCCGCCGATGACGTGGATGAGCATCAGCACCAGTATGATCGCCACGATCTTGAGCGGGGCGATGGCGAGCGCGTTCGCGCTCTTCCTCGCGGCGCGCAGGGCCCCGCTGATATCGACGGGGGGCAGCTCTGCCACTTCGGAGACGGTCACCCGCGCGATGGCTCCCCATGTGAAGAACATGATGAAGATCGCAATAACCGTGTTGATGAGGGAGACGAGCCACTGCAACCGTTCAGGGACAAGCGCGCCGCCTATCCCCCCGATCACCCACCACACTACCAGGGCGCAGAGAATGCCAAGTATCTGGATGACGATCTTCTTCGTGCTGAAGGATAAACTGAAAATCCTTGAAAAGGTTTTTACGCCAGCATCCCACTCTCCCATGACAACACCCTCCTTTCAGAAACCTGGGTGGCACACGAGCCAACCTCGAGGCTGGCCGCACGTGTGCCGCCGATTATTGTTGATGGATAGTACATAACCTGTTGGAACCGTGTCAAGCAAAAATCGTATCGATTTACCGATCATCTAGTGTGGTGTCCCTAACACTTCTTTACATTTGATTCTTGGTCGCATGGCCTGATTTTCGTGTGTGTCATTCCCGTCCCGCTCAGCGGGAGGAATCCAGAATAAAAGCTGGACTCCTGCTGGAGTTTATCCCGAGCATTGTCTCGGGGCAGGAGTGACATAGCCAGTACCAGTAAATGTAAAGACACCTATGGGACAGTACACTAGCACAACTTTAATTGTTTTGCTATCCTCCGATGTGAGGAGTCAGTATGGACATAAGCCGCTATCTCAAGGAGAAAAAGGAAATTGTAGAGAAGGCACTTGATAGCCTTCTGCCGCCCGAGCATTCACCGCCTGAGAAGTTGCACGAGGCGATGCGGTATAGCGTGTTCGCCGGCGGGAAGAGACTGCGGCCGATCATCTGCATGGCGTCGCTCGAGGCCCTCGGCAAAGACCCTCTGCCGTTCATGCCTGCTGCCTGCGCGCTCGAGCTCGTCCACACCTACTCGCTCATCCACGATGATCTCCCCGCCATGGATGACGATGACCTCCGGCGGGGGAAACCGACAAGCCATAAGGTCTTCGGCGAGGCTATCGCAATCCTCGCGGGTGACGCCCTGCTCACACTCGCGTTCGAGCTGATCGCGAACATGGACACGGCTCCTCCGCCCATCCGTCTGGAGATCGTGAGGCGTCTCGCGCAGTGCGGCGGCACCGGAGGGCTGGTTGGCGGCCAGGTGCTTGATCTCGCCGCCGAAGGGAAAGAAGTGAGCGAGGAAATGTTAGAGCGCATCCATGCTCAAAAAACCGCGGCGCTCATCGAAGCATCTGTGCTGTTCGGCGCTCTTCTCGGTGATACTTCCGTGGAGCAGCGTCAGGCCCTCTCTAGCTACGGACACTCAATGGGGATGGCATTTCAGATCACCGACGATATCCTGGATGCCACGGGGGACGAAAAGAAAATAGGAAAACGGACGCGCAAGGATCGTGAATCACAGAAGGCCACATATCCGGGCTGCTTCGGGATAGATCGGGCCAGGCGCATTGCTGAAGAGTATATACAGAAAGCGCTGGGAGCGCTCAAGAGCTTTGATGATAAGGCTGATCCTCTGAGAGAAATTGCGCGTATGATCCCTTCGAGGGAGCGCTGAGCGGCAGGGGGTAACTCCCTCGGAATTTCAATAAAGTTTGAGATGAGCACCTGATTAACCTGATTACTCTGAAAAAACAGGTTGATCAGAGAGATCAGGTGCAAACAAAAAAGTTGCGAAGCTAACTTGAGCGCTCACTTGAAGGAGTACTTCTTCCGCACCTTCTCGATCACTGTCCAGGTACAGTTCAATCCTTCGGGGAATCTGACGAGGTCGCCCTTGCCGAACTGAACTTCCCCTGACGGCGTCTTCACCTTGACCTTCCCTTCGAGGATGTAGCATGTTTCCGGGCAGTCGTATGACCATTCAAACGTGCTCGGCTCGCATTCCCAGGTGCCCCACTTCTCCACGCCGAGGACTTTCAGCTTCTCCGGTGTCGGTTTCTCCACGCTGATTTTCATGACAAATCCCCCCTGGTTAAATCCCAAACTCCAAATCCCAAATCCCAAAATGAGGTGTGAAAAACAAATTAGTACAACAATGTTATGTACTAAGTACGATGTTGCTTACAGCGAAAGTACAAGTAATTATTACGGGGAGCATAAAATATTTGACATGTCATTGCGAGGAACGCAGTGACGAAGCAATCTCAACTCATTGGGCAGCAGGAGATTGCTTCTCCCGCCAAGGCGGGATCGCAATAACCATGGCAGAAAGTGCAAAAAATAAAGTGCTCCCATTAATAATCCTCCTTCATTATGTTGGGATTTGGGGTTTGGGATTTGCGATTTCTCTGGAGACCCTTCTCCCGTCAAGGATGCGCCTGTAATGATAATATAATGCAAGGTCATCCAGCTAGCCAGAAATGAGGCTACAGGCGACAGCGTGGATGCTATAATACGGACGTGAATTTTCCTGTGTAAGGAGGCAAACTTCTTGACAATGTCATCTGACCTGACCTTTCTGACAAACGAGCCCGGCAAGAGTCTCCGAGACCGCTTTGCTGTCTTGCTCGGGGACAATACGCGTTTTTTCGACTGCCTGGTCGGATACTTTTTCCTCAGCGGTTTTTACAAGCTGTACCCGGCGCTTGAGCATGTCGAGAAGATTCGCATTCTAATCGGCCTTCAGACCGACCGCTCGGCGTATGAGCTCCTACAAATAGCCAGAGAGCAAGACGAGTTGTCGCTGAAGTCCCACGCGTCGGTAATAGAGCAGATCCCCCAAAATGTGCTCGGCGAATTCGAAAAATCCGCCGATAGCGCAGAGATTGAAACGGGCGTTTACAAGTTCGTCGAGTGGGTTCGTTCAGGCAAGCTGGAAATCAAAGCCTACCCCGGTGAAACACTCCATGCAAAAGTCTATATCATGACGTTCGCTGAAGGAGACCGTGACAAGGGGCGCGTCATCACTGGGTCAAGCAACCTTACCCAAGCCGGGCTGCAGGACAACCTTGAGTTCAACGTCGAACTGAAAAACCGTGCCGACTATGATTTCGCCATTGCCAAGTTTAACGAGCTTTGGGCTGTGGCCGTGGACGTCTCGAAGCCCTACGAAGACACCATCGTCAACCGTTCGCCTTTCGCTCATTTCACGCCCTATGAGCTTTACCTCAAATTCCTGTACGAGTACTTCATGGATGAGGTGAACCGACCGGATGAACTGGAAGACATCTATGTTCCCGACGGATTCAAGCGGCTGAAATATCAAGAGGAAGCCGTTCTCAGCGCCCGTAAAGTGCTCCAGGAATACGGCGGATTGTTTTTGTCCGACGTTGTCGGTCTCGGAAAGACTTACATGGCGGCTTTGCTCGCGCAGCAACTGGTCGGACGTTCGCTGGTGATCGCGCCGCCCCATTTGCTCGATGAGAATAATCCCGGCTCATGGCGTAACGTTTTTCGAGAGTTCGGAATTCGCGGCTACAGGTGCGAGTCCATCGGCAAGCTTGATGCGCTGCTCCAACGCGATCTCTCGAAATACCCCAATGTCTTTATAGACGAGTCGCATCGCTTCCGCACCGAGACGAACCAGACGTACGAGATGCTTGCCCAGATCTGCCGGGGCAAGCGGGTGATCCTGGTCTCGGCAACGCCGCTGAACAACACCCCGCGGGACATACTCAGCCAGGTCAAGCTGTTCCAGAACGGCAAGAACAGCACCATCCCCAACGTCCGCAATCTCGAAGCCTTCTTCGCGCGCCTTGAGAAAAACCTCCATGGTCTCGACCGTCAGACCGACCGCGAACAATACTTTGCGGCAATCCAGGCTAATGCCAAGGCGACACGCGAGCACATCCTCAAGCATTTGATGATCCGGCGCACGCGGAACGAAATCATGAAATACTACGGGGAAGACCTGAAGCTCCAGGGCTTCAAATTCCCCGACGTATCCGACCCGCAGCCTCTATTCTACAAGTTCAGCAGGACCGAAAATGACATCTTCAATGAAACAGTCCGTTTGGTAACGCAGGTTGAATACGCCCGCTACAAGCCGTTGACCTATTATGAGGGCAAACATGAGCGCCGCGAGGCGCAGAGCCAGCGAAACCTCGCAAGGTTCATGAAGATCCTCCTGATCAAGCGCCTGGAGAGCAGCTTCCACGCGTTCCGCCTGACCCTCGATCGTTTTATCCGTTCCTACGACCGCGTCATTGAGGAATTCAAAAAGGGACATGTGTACATCAGCAAGAAGCACATCAACAAAATCCTCGACCTGCTTGAAACCGACGATCAGGAAGCCATTGACCGACTGCTTGAAACGGACAAGGCTGAGCGGCTGGACGCGAAGGACTTCAACGCGGGCTTCATCCGCGACCTGGAGAGCGACAGGAAAGTACTGAGCCAGATTCACGACCTCTGGAGACAGATCACGCGCGACCCTAAATGGGAGGCCTTTCGAGAGGTTCTCCGCGGCGAACCCGGGCTGAAGAAGGGCAGGATCATCATCTTCACGGAATCGAAGGAGACGGCTGAATATCTTGCCGGGCGGATTACCGATGAAGTTGAGCCCGATGTGCTGCTGTTCACGGGCAATTCCGACGAGTCCGTTCGCAAGGAGGTCATCGCCAACTTTGACGCCCGCGCCTTCCACCCCAAAGACCGATACCGCATTCTGGTCGCCACCGAAGTGCTCTCCGAGGGCGTCAACC